>NZ_JBFODM010000067.1:0-60830 GCF_040908325.1 Aeromonas sp. R4-1 | reverse complement strand
CTGAGCCATGATCAAACTCTTCAATTTAAGTTTGGTTGCTTCGAAAAGCGGCTCAATGAATTGCTGAAATAAACTGTTCGACTTCTTATTGCTAAGAAATCGTCTTGGTCACTTCACCAGACATTGAAAATCAAAAATTGTTTTTGATGTTCGATGCTGTGAGTGCCCACACAGATTGCTTGATTCAAATTGTTAAAGAACGTCACGCTTATCGCGCTGAGGAGGCGCATATTACGCTTCTCACTTCGAAAGTCAAGCGATTGTTTTCGCTTTTCTTTCGGCGCCCACTTCGCTAGGAAGCTGGCTCATCAGTTCGGCGTGTTCCACCGTGCTGGTAGGGGCGCATTATAGGGAGCGGCGCCGGGATGACAAGAGGAAAACTGCAAAAAATGGCACTTTTTACAGTTTTTCGGTTCAACCGTTGCTTTATTAAACAAAAGCCCCGCATCGGCAGGGCTGTTTCGGGCAAAAAACCCTGAATTCACATCACACTGCTACCTTTTTGACCAGAATTCGCGGGCAAAGCTGCGCACCTTTTCCCAATCGGTAAACTCAATGTCCTTACTAGTGTCAGTACTGCCACCGGTAATCTTCATGATCAGCTGGATGATGCGAGTCTGCCACCAGTTATAGCGGGAGTACTGCAGCGCGCCGGCAAACACCCCCAGAGTTTTCGGCTTCCAGGGGGAGAGGCGCAGAAACTTCTTCATATAGGCATTGGTTTGCGGCGTCTGCTTCTCTGGCTTGCGGGCCGTCAGGTTGACACAGAAGAAGGCCGCATTGGCCACCTCCAGCTGCTCCTGATGAGCATGAATAAAGCTGAACAGGCTGGGGTGGAAGTTGCCATAACGAATGGAGGCGCCGATCAAGACCTTGGCATACTTGCTGAGGTTGCACATCGGCAAGGTGTGCAGGTCGTGCATCACCACTTCGCATCCCGGCATCTGCTCCAGCATGACATCGACTATTTTGCGGGTTTGGCCATCCCGAGAGGAATAAAGCACCAGAATCTTGTCCATAACAACCTCAACTACGCCAGAATGCAGGAGTAAACAGTACCAGAAGCGTGAAAATTTCCAATCGGCCAAACAACATAGCCAACACCAGTACCCACTGGGCCGCTGGCGAGATATTGCCGAAGTTGGCTGATACCTCTCCCAAACCCGGGCCTACGTTGGTGAAAGCCGCAGCCACAGCGGTGAATGCGGTCACTTCGTTCAGCCCCGTCATCAGCAACAGCAGCATGAACATAAAGAAGAGAATAATATAGGTGGCGAAGTAGCCCCACACCGCCTCGACGATGCGCTCGGGCACCGCCCTATTCCCCAGCTTCAAGGTATAGATGGCTCTGGGGTGAACCAACCGCTTCAACTCGCGCATCCCCTGCATGAACAGGATCATGAAACGCATCACCTTGATGCCGCCGCCAGTACTGCCCGCACAACAGCCAATAAATGCTGAGAACATCAGCAGCATGGGCAGGAACGAGGGCCAGTCGGCATAGGTCGTGGTGCTATAGCCGGTGGTAGTACCCAGAGAGACCGCCTGGAAAAGGCCATGGTTGAGCGCCTCTTGCCAGGTGGCGTAGTGTCCGTGGGTCAGCAAGGCGACAAAGCAGATCATCACCAGGGTCGCCTGAATGGCCAGGAACACCTTGAGCTCCGAATCATAGAGGTAGCGCCCGAGCCGAACCGGGCGGTGAGAGAAGACGGTAAAGTGGATCGCAAAGTTCACGCTGGCCAGCAGCAGGAACACCACGGTAATCAGGTTGATGACCGGACTGTTGAAGAAACCGATGCTGGCATCGTGAGTGGAGAAGCCACCGACCGACAGAGTCGAGAACGAATGGCACACGGCATCGAACAGCGTCATTCCGGCGAGCCAGTAGGCCAGCGCACAGAGTGCGGTGAGCAGCAGATAGATGAACCAGAGCGCCTTGGCCGTTTCGGCGATGCGCGGCGTCACCTTGGTATCCTTCACCGGCCCCGGGATCTCGGCGCGATAGAGCTGCATGCCCCCGATACCCAGCAGTGGCAGAATGGCCACCGCCAGTACGATGATCCCCATCCCCCCCAGCCACTGCAGCAACTGGCGATAGAACAGAAACGCCTTGGGCAGATTATCGAGCCCGGTCAGTACCGTTGCGCCTGTGGTGGTCAGGCCGGAAAAAGATTCGAAGAAGGCCTCCGAAACCGACATATCCGGCACGTCGCTCATGATGAAGGGCACTGCCCCCACACTGCCCAGCACGGTCCAGAACAGCACCACAATCAGAAAGCCCTCTTTCGAGCGCATCTCCTTCTTGTGATAGCGATTGGGAAACCAGAGCACCACGCCGAGCAGCAGGGCGATCAGAAAAGAGCTGACGAACTCGGCACCACCACCATCCCGATAGCCAAAGGCCACCAGTGCAGGCAACAGCATGGTCGAGCTGAACAGCGCAACCAGCAGGCCAACAATGCGAATAATGCTCAAGATGTGCATTACAGCTCCCTTTCCCCAATTAAAGAGCGATGGATTCTAGCCATCTAAGGGACTGAGGGATACCCGCCCATGAGTCCGGTCGGTCAATTCACGGTCCACCTGAGCCCAAACCGAGGACTCCCACGCCACCTGCAAGGTGACCTGCTGACCGTAATCCGCCGCCAGCAATTCGCCATTATGGCTGCTGATCAGCGACTCGACCGTCCCCATGTCACCGTAATCGCAGTGAATGAGAGAGGGTGTGCGCGGCACCTTGAGCAGAGTGGGCAGCTGCTTGAGGGCGTCACCGACACCGCCCCCATAGGCTTTGACCAGTCCACCGGTACCAAGCTGGATGCCGCCGTAGTAACGCACCACCACGGCACAGATTTCACCGATCCCCGAGCCCATCAACTGGGCCAGGATCGGCTTGCCCGCGGTACCGGAAGGTTCGCCGTCATCGCTGAAGCCATAAACCTGACTATCTTGCGGCGCGCCCGCCACAAAGGCCCAGCAGTGATGGCGCGCGGCCGGATGTTGGCGCTTGATCTCGTTGACCCACTCCTTGGCCGCCTCGACGGTCGGGGTGTGGGCGATCAGGGTAATGAAGCGACTCTTCTTGATCTCTTCGCTGATCTCCAATGAAGCGGCCGGAATGGAGTACGCTGCCGCCATCAGAGCCCTGCTTGTCTGGTCATGTTCTCCACCCCGTTGGCGTGCAGCACCACGTTGTCTTCGATGCGGATGCCACCAAATGGTCGCAGCGCCTCCACCTTGTTCCAGTTGACCCGTTTACCCTGTTCGCCCTGACGCAGCGGCTCCAGCAAACTGTCGATGAAGTAGAGCCCCGGCTCGATGGTGAACACCTGACCCACCTCCATCACCCGGGTGCAGCGCAGATAGGGGAACAGCTCGGGCGCCGCCAGATGGGTGCCGCGCTCATCCTGCATGAAACCGCCCGCATCGTGCACCTGCAAACCGAGGAAGTGGCCGAGGCCGTGAGGGAAGAAGACGTTGGTCACCCCGGTGTTGATCATCTCGTCTACCGACATATCCACCAGCTCGGTCGCTTGCAGCAGGCGCGCCAGCTTGTGATGCATCAGCAGGTGCAGCTCGCTGTAGCGACGACCCGGTTTGATCTCCTTGATGATCTCCTGCTGCTGCTCGTCGAGTGCTGCAATCAGGTCGGCAAACTCGCCGCGGCGCCACGCCCAGGTGCGGGTGATGTCGGAGGCATAACCGTGGAAATCGACACCAGCATCGATCAGGAAGGAGTGGCGCTCCGCATCCGGCACCCGCAAGGCAGACAAATGGGTGTAGTGAAGGATGGCCGCGTTGCGGTTGATGGCGACGATATTGCCGTAGGGCGCCTCATTGGCCCCCTGCCCGACCGCCTTCATGTAGGCTAGATTAATCTCGAACTCGCTCGCCCCCGCCATAAAGGAGTCCTTGGCGGCGATATGGCCGCGTACCCCAATCCGGTTCGCCTCGCGCAGACACTCCAGCTCGTAGGGTGTCTTGTAGGCGCGGTGATAGTGCAGGTAGTTGAGCACCGCCTCCGGATTGGGCTGGGTCAGCCCCAGCAGTTCAGCCACTTCCAGATGACCGCCCAAATAGGCCCACTCCTGCTTGTTGGCAGGTAGATGGTCGGCCACCTGTTCCGGCCGGGTCAGGAAACGGATATCGAAGAACTCGACCCAGAAGGCATTGGGCAGATCCGCGACTTTGTGCCAGAAATCCACCGGGCGGTAGAACAGCAGGATTGGTTTGTTCACCCCGTCCACCAGCAGCCAGCAGTGGGGATTGTCCAGCACCGGCAACCAGGCCTTGAAGTGGGGGTTTACCTTGAACGGGTAATCCTGATCATCGAGGAAGATGCGGTGGGTCTGGCCGGAGTGGATGGCCAGTCCGCTGAGCCCCTGTTGTTGCAGAATGTCGCGGGTGCGCTGCTGCAAGGTATCGAGGTGCTGGGCTAAAAGTTGGCTGTAGCTGCTCATGGCGTCCTGCTCCGAGGTGAATGTGATTGCAGCATAACATCAAGCGCTTGGCGGCTCGACCCGTCAAGCTGCCGCTTCGTGAGGTAACGCATACGTTACAAACGTGTTTGTTATCAACACAAAACCAATCATTAACAAATCAAAAACAATTCAATACACTGCCGGTAGATACATGAAGTCAGGGATTACTCATGGACAACCTCTGCCTGTGGCAACCGGATCCGCTCGGGATGCAGCAATCCAACCTCTACCGTTTTATGGCGGAGGTGAACCGTTTCCACGGCTTGCAGTTGCAGAACTACCCGCAGCTTTATCAATGGTCGGTGGAGAAGACCACCCGTTTCTGGCCGCTGGTATGGCAGCACTGCGGCGTCAAGGGCGAGCTCGGCAACATAGTGGCGGAGAACCGTCAGGATATGCAGCGCACCCGCTGGTTCCCCGACAGCCGCCTCAACTTCGCCGAAAACCTGCTACGCCGCCAGGACGAGAGCCCGGCCATCATCTCCCGCATCGAAGGGAGCCCAAGCCGTCCCCTGAGCTGGCGTGAGCTGGGGGAACAGGTTGCCCGGCTGGCTCAATGGCTGCGCAATCAGGGGATTGGTCGTGGCGATGTGGTTGCCGCCTATCTGCCCAATATCCCGGAAACCGTGGTAGCCATGCTGGCAACCACCAGCCTCGGGGCGATCTGGACTTCCACCAGCCCCGACTTTGGCGAGGCCAGCGTGGTAGAGCGCTTCGGCCAGACCCAACCACGAGTGCTGTTTGCGGTGGATGGCTATCGCTACAACGGCAAAGCTATCGACATTCAACAGAAGGTCGCCAGCGTGGTGAGCCAGATCGGCAGCATAGAGCAGACGGTGATGATCCCGCTGCTCGGCAACCCGCTACTGCTTGGCCACGACTGGCAACAACTGCTGGCGAGCCAGCCGGACGCTGGCCTCCAGTTCGAGCCGATGGCTTTCAACGATCCGCTCTATATCCTCTACTCCTCCGGCACCACCGGCAAACCCAAGTGCATCGTGCACGGCATCGGCGGTACCCTGCTGCAACATCTGAAAGAGCACCAACTGCACTGCGACATCAAGCCGGGGGAGCGGATCTTCTATTTCACCACCTGTGGCTGGATGATGTGGAACTGGCTGGTAAGCGCCCTCGCCTCCGGCGCCACCCTGGTGCTCTACGACGGCTCGCCGTTTTACCCGGATGGCAACGTGCTGTGGGATCTCGCCCGCGACGAGCAGGTCAGCTTGTTCGGCACTTCGGCCAAGTATCTCGATGCGCTGCACAAGCAGGGTTATGCCCCCATCAACAGTCACGATTTGCCGCACTTGCGGCTGATCTGCAGCACCGGCTCTGTGCTGTCGCCGGAGGGGTTCGACTACGTCTATCAGCAGATAAAGCAGGATGTGCAGCTCAGCTCCATCTCCGGTGGCACCGACATCTGCTCCTGCTTCGTCATCGGCAATCCGCTCAGCCCGGTCTATCGTGGCGAAAGTCAGGGTCGTGGCCTCGGTCTCGCGGTGCAGGTATTCAACGAAGCGGGTCAGCCGGTGCAGGGGGAGAAGGGCGAACTGGTCTGCACCAAGCCGTTCCCGGCCCAGCCCATCTACTTCTGGGGCGACGAGAATGGCGACAAGTACCATGCCGCCTACTTCGAACGGTTCGACAACATCTGGTGCCACGGCGACTGGATCGAGCTGACCCCGACCGGCGGCATTCTGTTCTACGGCCGCTCCGACGCCACCCTCAACCCGGGGGGCGTGCGCATCGGCACCAGCGAGATCTATCGCTACGTCGAACAGCTCGACGAAGTGGAAGAGAGCATCGTCATCGGCCAGCAGTGGCAGCAGGACGAGCGGGTGGTGCTGTTCGTCAAGCTCAAGACGGGCTGCAAGCTGGATGAGCCGCTGCGCGAGCGGATCCGTCAGCAAATAAAGCAGCACTGCACCGCCCGCCACGTGCCCGCCCGCATCCTGCAGGTGGATGCCATCCCCCGCACCAAGTCCGGCAAGATCGTCGAACTGGCGGTGCGCGAAGTGGTACACAACCGGCCGGTCAACAACACCCATGCCCTCGCCGATCCCGAGGTGCTGAACCAGTATCGCAACCGGCCTGAACTGGTCAGTTGATAACAAACTCATATTCATCCGAGGCGCCGCAAGGCGCCTCTCTTTTGCCCATTCTGTGATGAAGAGCTTTTACTCGAGCCATGTTAAACAAATGTTTTAAATAGGTGTTGAAAATGTCTCCTTTTGGATCAATAGTGAGCCTCGCCCCCTGCTGGGGATTAAGGAGCACCACTCCCCACTGAGTGGGAACAAGGAGACACTCTCATGATCTACCAAGGCGAAACCCTGTCGGTCAGCTACCTCGAAAACGGCATTGCCGAGCTGAGGTTTGATGCCCCGGGTTCAGTCAACAAGCTGGATCGCGCTACCCTGCTCTCCCTGAGCGAAGCGATCGCCGCATTACAACAAGAACGTGAACTAAAAGGTCTGATCCTCACCTCCGGCAAAGACGCCTTTATCGTTGGTGCCGACATTACCGAATTCCTGGAACTGTTCGATCTGCCGCAAGAAGATCTGCTCGGCTGGCTGAAAAAGGCCAACGACATCTTCAACGCCATCGAAGATTTGCCAGTCCCGACCCTCTCCGCCATCAAGGGACACGCTCTGGGCGGCGGCTGCGAGACCATTCTCTCCACCGACTTCCGTCTGGCTGACACCAGCGCCAAGATTGGCTTGCCCGAGACCAAACTCGGCATCATGCCGGGCTTTGGCGGCACTGTCCGTCTGCCGCGGGTGATCGGCGCTGACAACGCGCTTGAGTGGATCACCACCGGTAAGGATTACCGTGCCGATGACGCCCTCAAGGTGGGCGCCATCGACGCCGTGGTCGCCCCGGATGCACTGCAGAGCGCTGCGCTGCAGATGATCAAGGACGCCATAGCGGGCAAGCTGGACTGGCAGAGCCGTCGCGCAGCCAAGAAAGCGCCGCTGCGCCTCTCCAAACTGGAAGCCATGATGAGCTTCACCACCGCCGCCGGCATGGTTGCCGCCGTGGCGGGCAAACACTATCCAGCACCGATGACTGCGGTGAAAACCGTCGAAGCCGCCGCAGGTATGGGCCGTGACGAGGCGCTGGTCGTTGAAGCACAGGGCTTTATCAAGCTGGCCAAAACCGACGTGGCCAAGGCACTGGTCGGTATCTTCCTGAATGATCAGCACATCAAGGCGCTGGCCAAGAAGGCTGCCAAACAGGCGAGCAAGGCTACTGGCCACGCCGCCGTACTGGGTGCCGGCATCATGGGTGGCGGCATCGCCTACCAGTCTGCCAGCAAGGGCATTCCGGCGGTGATGAAGGATATCAACGAGAAGGCGCTGGCACTTGGCATGGGCGAAGCCACCAAGCTGCTCAACGGCCAGCTCGAAAAGGGCCGCATCGATGGCATCAAGATGGGCCAGGTGCTCTCTGCCATCACTCCGACCCTCAGCTATGACAACGTCAAGCATGTGGACGTCGTGGTCGAAGCCGTGGTCGAGAATCCCAAGGTGAAAGCCGCCGTACTGGGCGAAGTGGAAGGGATCATTGGCGAAGACGCAGTGCTCGCCAGCAACACCTCCACCATCCCAATCTCCCTGCTGGCCAAGGGGCTGAAGCGCCCGCAGAACTTCTGCGGTATGCACTTCTTCAACCCGGTGCACCGCATGCCACTGGTGGAGATCATCCGCGGCGAGCAAACCTCCGATGAAACCATCAACCGCGTGGTGGCCTATGCCGCCGCCATGGGCAAGTCCCCGGTGGTGGTCAACGACTGCCCGGGCTTCTTCGTCAACCGCGTGCTGTTCCCCTACTTCTTCGGCTTCAACAAACTGGTTGCCGATGGCGCCGACTTTGCCGCCGTCGACAAGGTAATGGAGAAGGAGTTTGGCTGGCCGATGGGCCCCGCCTATCTGCTGGATGTGGTCGGTATCGACACCGGTCACCATGCCGGCGACGTGATGGCGCAGGGTTTCCCGGCACGTATGAGCAAGGACGGTCGCACCGCCATCGACGTGATGTACGAGGTCAACCGCTTCGGTCAGAAGAACGGCAAGGGCTTCTACGCCTACGAGCAGGACAAGAAGGGCAAGCCGAAGAAGGTGGCCGACGCAGCTAGCTACGAGCTGCTGGCCCCCATCGCCAAGCCGAAACAGGATTTCGACAAGGAAGCCATCATCGCTCGCATGATGATCCCGATGATCAACGAGGTGGTGCTCTGTCTGGAAGAGGGCATTGTCGCCACGCCAGCCGAAGCCGACATCGCGCTGGTCTACGGTCTGGGCTTCCCTCCCTTCCGCGGCGGCGTGTTCCGCTATCTGGACACTATCGGTCTGGATCGCTACGTGGCCATGGCCGACCAGTATGCCGACTTGGGCCCGCTCTACCGCGTCAGCGACAAGCTGCGTGAAATGGCAGCCCAGGGCAAAACCTTCTACTGATTGCGGAAAGGAGATCCATTCATGAAAGACGTAGTCATTGTCGACTGTATCCGGACCCCGATGGGCCGGTCCAAGGGCGGCGCCTTCCGCAACGTGCGTGCAGAAGATCTGTCCGCGCACCTGATGAAATCCATCCTGCTGCGCAACCCCAACCTCGACCCGAACGAGATCGAGGATATCTACTGGGGCTGCGTGCAGCAGACCCTGGAGCAGGGCTTCAACATCGCCCGCAACGCCGCGCTGCTGGCCGGCATTCCGAAGCAGGTGGGGGCGGTCACCGTCAACCGCCTGTGCGGCTCCTCCATGCAGGCGCTGCACGATGCCTCTCGCGCCATTCAGGTGGGTGATGGGGATATCTTCATCATCGGCGGCGTCGAGCACATGGGTCACGTGCCGATGAGCCACGGCGTTGACTTCCACCCCGGCATGGCCAAGTCGGTGGCGAAAGCCTCCGGCATGATGGGGTTGACCGCCGAGATGCTCGGCAAGCTGCACGGCATCAGCCGCCAGCAGCAGGACGAGTTTGCCGCCCGCTCCCATCGCCGCGCCCACGCGGCAACCGTGGAAGGGCGCTTTGCCAAGGAGATCGTCGGGCTGGAAGGCCATGACGCCAGCGGCGCCCGCTTCTTCTACGACTACGACGAGGTGATCCGCCCGGAGACCACGGTAGAAACCCTGAGCCAGCTGCGCCCGGTGTTTGACCCGGTCAACGGCACCGTCACCGCCGGCAGCTCCTCGGCCCTGTCCGATGGCGCCGCCGCCATGCTGGTGATGAGCGCGGATCGCGCCAAGGCCCTCGGCCTCACGCCGCGCGCCAAGGTTCGTGCCATGGCCATCGCCGGCTGCGACGCCGCCATCATGGGTTACGGCCCGGTGCCGGCGACCCAGAAGGCGCTCAAACGGGCCGGTCTGACTGTCGGTGATATCGACCTGTTCGAGCTGAACGAGGCGTTTGCCGCCCAGTCCCTGCCCTGCGTGAAGGATCTGGGTCTGCAGGATCAGGTGGACGAGAAGGTGAACCTGAACGGTGGCGCCATTGCGTTGGGTCACCCCCTTGGCTGCTCCGGCGCCCGCATCTCCACCACCCTCATCAATCTGATGGAGGAGAAGGATGCCACCCTGGGGGTTGCCACCATGTGTATCGGTCTGGGCCAGGGCATCGCCACCGTGTTTGAACGGGTGTGATAACCAGCCGGATCGACGGGATGCACTACTGAGAGTTGTCCCTTTTCGGGGCCAGTCTGACTGGCCCCTTTTCAAGTCTGTGACGATCGCCACACGGGGTGCTCGTCAGTGGTCAGAAGCTGTCTGTTGGCCGTCCCGTTTGGGTCGGCCTTTTTTCGTTTTAACCTTATCAATAGGCTGTTATTGCCTTAAACCTCACATTAGATAGGGGGCTTGCTTGCTTTTTACTCCCCCGACAGGTTCAATCTGCACAAAAAAATGGGTGGATGCACATACATATGTCAATGAGCAAACAACTGCTGATCGTCGATGACGACCAAGAGATCCGCGAGCTGCTCAATGAGTACCTGACCCGGGCGGGCTTTCAGGTATTGACGGCGGCGGAGGGCAACGAGATGCGCCAGCAACTCGCCCAGCACAGCCCGGACCTGATTATTCTGGACATCATGATGCCCGGCGAGGACGGTTTTACCCTCTGCCAGCAGATCCGTCGTGACTCCCAGGTGCCCATCATCATGCTGACCGCCGCCTCCGACGAAGCGGATCGGGTGATCGGCCTGGAACTCGGCGCCGACGACTATATCGCCAAGCCGTTCAGCCCCCGCGAACTGCAGGCCCGCATCAAGGCGCTGCTGCGCCGCGCCGAATTCCGCCAGCCGGAAAAAGAGAAAGAGCCGAGCCGCCGTCTGCGTTTTGCCGAGTGGACCCTCGACACCCTGAGCCACCAGCTGACCCATGACGATGGCAGCCTGCTGGATCTCTCCGGCAGCGACGCCATGCTGCTCGGCATGTTCCTGCAACAGCCCGGCGTGGTGCTGGATCGGGACACCATCTCGGATGCCACCCGCGGCCGCGAAAGCCTGCCGATGGAGCGCGGTATCGACGTACAGATCAGCCGTCTGCGCCAGAAGCTGGGTGACAACGGCAAGAGCCCGCGCATCATCAAAACCATTCGCGGCAGTGGCTACATGCTGATTGCCGAGGTGCACGAGCTGCCATGAGCAACAAGTGGTCCTGGGGGGCGCTGGTGCCCCGCTCCCTGTTGTCACGGATGATCCTGCTGCTGTTGCTGGCCATCCTGCTCTCCCAGACCATTCTGACCGGCATCTGGATGCAGCAGATCCAGAAGCGGGAACTGGAGGGGATGCTCAGCACCACCCGCAACCTCGCCATGTCTGCCGCTTCCACCGTCAACTTCTTCAAATCCCTGCCGCTGCAGTATCGCCATATCGCGCTGGACCAGTTGCGCAACATGGGAGGCAGCCGCTTCTTCGTCTCGCTCAACGAAGAGGAGATCCACATCAACGCCATCCCCGACAGCGAACGCAAGACGCAGGTGCTGGAGGAGGTTCAGGGAGTGCTGACCCGCAAGCTCTCCGACGCCATGGCGATCAAGGTGGACTTCTCCCGACCCGATGACCTCCACGTCTTCAATAACGACACCCTGCTGGCGGATCTCCCCTCCTCCTGGGCCCGCTACACCCTGTCGCTGGAGCCGCTCAATCCGCCGGTGCTGGTGACCCAGATCGAGATTGAAAAGGGGGAGTGGCTCTATCTGGCGGCCCTGCTGCCCGCCCCCTACATGACCCTCGACGATACCGTGATGCCGAGCAACCAGGTGCGTTTCATCGCCCTGATGACGGTGTTCCTCTGCTTCTTCACCTTTATGCTGGTGCGCTGGCAGACCCGCCCGCTGCGCCGTCTCGCCAAGGCGGCGGTGAATCTCGGCAAGGATATCGATCAGCCTTCGCTCAAAGAGGAAGGAGCGTCGGAAATCGTGGCGGCGACCCGCGCCTTCAACATCATGCAGCACCGCATCCGTCGCTATATCGATGATAGAGAGCGACTGTTCAGCTCCATCTCCCACGACCTCAAGACCCCCATCACCCGGCTGCGGCTGCGGGTCGAACTGCTCGATGACGAGGTACAGATCGCCAAGTTCAACAAGGATCTCGACGAGCTGGAGCTGATGGTGAAAGGGGCGCTGCAGACGGTCAAAGAGACCGACATTCACGAAAATATCGAGGAGATCGACATCAACGCCCTGCTGGAGCAGATGGCGGAGTCGATGAACCTGCACGACGAGCGGCTGACCATCGAAGGCCACTGCAAGTGGCCCTATCGCGGCAAGCTGCTGGCGCTCAAGCGCTGCATCGGCAATCTGGTGGACAACGGCATCAAGTACGGCCAGAAGGTGCGCATCATCATCATGGATGACGAGGAGATGCTGATCCTCTTCATCATGGATGAGGGCCCCGGCCTGCCGGACGATCAGTTCGAGCGCATTTTCGAACCCTATTACCGGCTCAGCACCGATCAGGCCGGCACCGGCCTCGGCCTTGGCATCGCCCGCAACATTGCCCACGCCCACGGTGGCGATCTGGTGCTGGAAAATCGTCCGCAAGGTGGCCTGCAGGCCACGCTCTCCCTACCAAGGCAGTAACCTTATGAAGTGGTTGTCTTTTTCTGTCATCGCCCTGCTCTCTGCTCCCGTTGCCGCCTCCCAGGTGGAAGTGCTGCACTGGTGGACGTCCGGCGGCGAAGCGAAAGCGGTCGAAGTGCTCAAATCCGAGTGGACCAAACAGGGCAACCAGTGGAACGACTTCGCGGTACAGGGTGGCGGCGGCAAGAGTGCCATGACGGTATTGAAGAGTCGGGCACTGGCGGCCAACCCGCCCGAAGCGGCCCACCTCAAGGGCTATGAGCTCAAGGAGTGGGCCGGGCTTGGCTTTTTGCGCGATCTCAGCCCGATGGCCGAACACCTCGGCTGGTACAGTCAGATGCCACCCATGGTGCGTGCCACCCTCAGCCAGAATGGCGCCCTGATGGCGGTGCCCACCGGCATCCACCGGGTCAACTGGTTGTGGCTCAACCGCAAAGTGTTCGAGCAGCAAAAGCTGACTCCGCCCACCGACTGGGCCCAGTTTGTTACCGTCGCCGACCAGCTTAAAAAACGGGGCATCACCCCGCTCGCCATCGGCAACGAGCCCTGGCAGCTGGCGGTACTGTTTGAAACGGTGGCGCTCGGTGAGGGCGGAAAAGAATTCTATCGCAAGGCGTTCCTCGAGCAGGACAGCGCTACCCTGACCGGCCCCGACATAGTTCGGGTGTTGACCCGTTTCCAGCAGCTGCGCGCCTATGTGCCGCAAAAATACGCCGGACTGAAGTGGCATCAGGCCACCAATCTGCTGGAGAGCGGTGGCGCCGCCATGCAGGTGATGGGGGACTGGGTGAAAGGGGAGCTGAGCGCCGGTAACTACCGGCCGGGTGAGGATATCGCCTGTCTGCCGAGCCCGGGCAGCGCCGGACTGTTCAGCTACAACCTCGACTCCATCGCCATGTTCAAACAGCGGGATCCGGCCCAACTGCAGGCGCAGGGGGATCTTGCACAACTGCTGATGACGCCGAAATTCCAGGAGGAGTTCAATCGGGTGAAGGGGTCGATCCCGGCGCTGACCAACCCCGACATGAGCAAGTTCGACCGCTGCGCCGTCCGCTCCTATCAGGACTTCCTGCTGGCGGAAAAGCAGGACAACCTGCTGCCCAGCATGGCGGAAGGGATGGCGACGCCGACCAATATGCGGCAGGCAATCCTCGATGTGCTGAGCAACTTCTTCAACGATCCCAAGGCCAACCCGGAGCAGACGGCGCTGCATCTGGAGCGGGCGATGCGCTCGACCCGCTGATCCGGGCACATTGCCAAACGGCAGAAATGACAAAGGCGGAATTGCTCCGCCTTTGTTGTTGAATCGTCATCCGATTCAGGATTGATCGTTCTCGTCCTCATCCTCGTCATAGTAATCGCTGAGCTCGATCCAGAGCCCCAACCCGACCATCACCATGGAGCCGAACCAGGTACCGGTATTCCCGATAGGGCTACCCATCACTATCATGGCGAAGGACAAGAACCCCATGCCTGCATAGGCTTGTAATCTGCCGTAGGAGACCTGCATATTCACCTCCTTGTTGAATATGGTTCAATTTTTATATTACTCGTCCGGCGCAAGCTGGATAGGGCCGAATAACATTTTGGTTACATATGCTGGTTGATGGGGCGTTTGTTTGATTATTTTTTAGCCCTGAGTATCATTGGCAGCCGAATAGGTTGAAGGTTGATAATAGATGAGTGATTTATTCTGCGGCGCAACTCACGAGTTGGACGCAATCGGGCTTCGTTGCCCGGAACCCGTTATGATGGTTCGCAAGAAAGTGCGGCTGATGGCGGATGGCGAGACCCTGCTGGTCAGCGCCGACGATCCCTCAACCACTCGCGACATCCCCAGTTTCTGCCGCTTTATGGATCACACCCTGGTCGCCAGCGAGACAGAGCAGGCCCCCTACCGCTACCTGATCCGCAAGGGTCAATAAGCCCCCGTACCGGAGCACTCCATGACAACCATTACCCGAATCGGCACCACCCAGCGTTGGTCAGACGTGGTCATCCACAATGGCACCCTCTACGTGGTGGAAGTGCCCGTCAGCGAAGAGGCCGACATCCACCAGCAGACCCGCGAAGTGCTGGCAAGCCTGCAGCGCCTGCTGGAAGCCAACGGCTCCGGCGTAGACAAGATCCTGATGGCCAATATCTATCTCAAAGACATTGGTGACATCGCGGCCTTCAACGAGCAGTGGGATGCCTGGATTCCGGCAGGCACCGCCCCCGTGCGCGCCTGTGTACAAGCCCGCCTCGCCCACGAAGGCTACAAGGTCGAAGTACAGCTGACTGCCGCTGTCTAAGAGGCGCTTATCCCCGCCCCCTCTCCCACAAGGGAAAATGGAGCAAACAACAAGGCGTCATTGCTCGCCACGGCGCCAATAGAAAGGCCCCGCCATTACTGGCGGGGCCTTTTCGTTACCAAGACCTGAGCGACTTAAGCGGTCGGGGTCAGGGTAATGGTCACGCGACGGTTCTGGGCTTTGCCAGCGGCGGTGCTGTTGGTAGCAACCGGCTGATCCGGGCCCACGCCGGTGGTGGAGATGCGGCTACCTGCTACGCCCTGACCAATCAGCTGGGCGGCAACGGCATCGGCACGATCGCGGGAGAGCTTCATGTTCAGATCGCGGGAACCTGTGCTGTCGGTGTGACCGACCACGTTCAGGCGGGTCTTGTCGAACTCGGCAACGACCATGGCGACACCGGAGAGGGTGTTGGCACCGGCCGCTTTCAGCTGGGAGCTGGAGCTGTCGAAGGTGACGTTGTTCGGCATGTTGAGGATCAGCTCATTGCCATTGCGGGTCACGCTGACGCCGGTGCCCTGCAGTTTCTCGCGCAGCTTGGCTTCCTGCACGTCCATGTAGTAGCCGATACCGCCACCCAGCGCCGCGCCAGCAGCAACGCCGGTCAGGATGCCCTTCTTGCGGTCACCCTTGCTGGAGGAGAGCGCACCTACGGCCGCACCGGCAGCGGCGCCAGCCAGCGCGCCCCAGGCACCTTTGGAGGTCTGGGATTCACCTGTGTAGGGGTTGGTGGTACAGCCGCTCAGGGCAACGGTCAGTGCCAGAGCTGGCACCAGGATCTTTGCTCGCATGAAAAAACCTCTGTGAAAACAATCCGGCACCATGCCGGGGGCCGGATTGTAACGCGCTGGCACGCCATTGTCTGACGCAAGCCTGAACAGATGGCGAGAGTGGTGTTTTTTTGGCCAATCGGCGGGCTGTCAGCGCGGTAACTGACACTCGGCGTGGCAAGGACAGCTGACCAGATGATCGTTCACCATCCCCACCGCCTGCATAAAGGCGTAACAGATGGTGCTGCCGACGAAGTTGAAGCCGAGCTTCTTGAGCGCTTTCGACATGGCATCCGACTCCGGCGAGGTCGCCGGAATATCGCCGTTGCCCTGCCGCTGGTTGACGATGGGGGCGCCGCCCACAAAGCCCCACAGGTAGTCGGCGAAGTCGATCCCCTGCTCCTGCAACGCCAGATAAGCGCGGGCATTTCTGATGATCGACTGCACCTTGAGCCGGTTGCGGATGATGCCGCTGTCCTGCATCAGCCGCTCTACATCCTGCTCGTCGAACCGGGCAATCTGCACCGGATCAAAGTCCGCATAGGCGCGGTAATAGCTATCGGTGCGCTTGAGGATGGTGATCCACGACAGCCCCGCCTGCTGGCCGTCGAGGCAGAGCTTGGCAAACAGCTCGCGCGAGTCATAGACCGGCCTGCCCCACTGTTTGTCATGGTATTCAATGTATTCCGGGTCTTTGGTCACCCAGGCGCAGCGCAGTTCCATTTCCTCTCCCTCGTTATTTCAGCGGTTTGCCCGACCCTGCCCACTCTGCAGGCGGCACTGCTCACATCATATACCGGACATCCCGCCCGACCAGCCAGGGCGCAGCACCATCCCGCGAATCCGCTGCAATTTCGCCTATTATCCGACCATGCCAGACGGTATACTCCCTCGGTTCACATTCAGCAAATCTTGCTCTGATTTTCACTTCGCGCGAAAAAAATTATGCAAAAATTCGATGTCAAAACCTTTCAGGGCCTGATCCTGCAGCTGCAGGACTATTGGTCCCGCCAGGGCTGTACCATCATTCAGCCGCTGGATATGGAAGTGGGTGCCGGTACTTCCCACCCCATGACCTGTCTGCGTGCCCTGGGCCCGGAGCCCATCGCCTGCGCTTACGTGCAACCGTCCCGCCGTCCGACTGACGGCCGCTACGGTGAAAACCCGAACCGCCTGCAGCACTACTACCAGTTCCAGGTGATCATCAAGCCTTCCCCCGACAACATTCAGGAACTCTATCTGGGCTCCCTGAAAGAGCTGGGCATGGACCCTGAAATCCACGACATCCGCTTCGTGGAAGACAACTGGGAAAACCCGACCCTGGGTGCCTGGGGTCTGGGTTGGGAAGTGTGGCTGAACGGCATGGAAGTGACCCAGTTCACCTACTTCCAGCAAGTTGGCGGCCTCGAGTGCAAGCCGGTCACCGGCGAGATCACCTACGGTCTCGAGCGTCTGGCCATGTACATTCAGGGCGTGGACAGCGTCTACGATCTGGTCTGGTCTGACGGCCCGCTGGGCAAGACCACCTACGGCGACGTGTTCCACCAGAACGAAGTGGAGCAATCCACCTACAACTTCGAACACGCCGATGTGGAGTTCCTGTTCCACTGCTTCGAGCAGTACGAGAAGGAAGCCCAGAATCTGCTGGCACTGGAAAAACCGCTGCCGCTGCCTGCCTACGAGCGCATCCTCAAAGCCGCTCACTCCTTCAACCTGCTGGATGCCCGCAAGGCCATCTCGGTCACCGAGCGTCAGCGCTACATCCTGCGCATTCGCACCCTGACCAAGGCCGTGGCAGAGGCATACTACGCCTCCCGCGAAGCGCTGGGCTTCCCTATGTGTCAGCGCAGTGAGAACAAGCAAGGTTAAGGAACGGACATGGCACAACATACATTTCTGGTAGAGATCGGTACTGCTGAGCTGCCGCCCAAAGCCCTGCGCTCCCTGGCCGAAGCCTTTGCCGACAACTTCAAAGCCGAACTGACCAAGGCCGATCTGGCCTTTGGCGACGTCGAGTGGTTTGCCTCACCGCGCCGTCTGGCGCTGAAGGTGAGCGAGCTGGCCGGCGAACAGCCGAGCAAGAGCGTCGAGAAGCGCGGCCCGGCCGTAGCGCAGGCGTTCGATGCCGAAGGCAAGCCGACCAAGGCTGCCGAAGGCTGGGCCCGTGGCAACGGCATCACAGTTGAGCAGGCCGAGCGTCTGGTCACCGACAAGGGCGAGTGGCTGGTTCACACCGCCAAGGTCGAAGGTCGTCCGGCCAAAGAATTGCTGGGCGAACTGGTCGCCTCCGCACTGGCCAAACTGCCGATCCCGAAAATGATGCGCTGGGGCGACAAGACCATCCAGTTCGTGCGTCCGGTCTTCACCGTGACCCTGCTGCTGGATGGCGAGCTGGTTCCCGCCCACATTCTGGGTATCGACTCTGCCCGCACCCTTCGCGGTCACCGCTTTATGGGCGAGAGCGAGTTCACCATCGACAACGCCAGCCAGTACCCGCAGATCCTGCAGGAGCGCGGCATGGTGATTGCCGACTTTATGGCGCGCAAGGCCAAGATCAAGGCTGACGTCGAAGCGGCCGCTGCCGCCTTCGGTGGCGTAGCCGATCTGGACGACGCCCTGCTGGAAGAAGTGACCGCACTGGTCGAGTGGCCGGTGGTGCTGACCGCCAACTTCGAAGAGAAGTTCCTGGCCGTGCCGGCTGAAGCGCTGGTGCACACCATGAAGGGTGACCAGAAGTACTTCCCGGTCTATGACAAGAACGGCAAGCTGCTGCCGAAGTTCATCTTCGTCACCAACATCGAGTCCAAAGACCCGAGCCAGATCATCAGCGGCAACGAGAAGGTGGTTCGCCCCCGTCTCTCTGACGCCGAGTTCTTCTTCAAGACCGACCTGAAGCAGACCCTGGCCTCCCGCCTGCCGCGCCTTGAAACCGTGCTGTTCCAGCAACAGCTGGGTACCGTCAAGGCCAAGGTCGAGCGTATCGAGACCGTTGCCGGCTTTATCGCCGAGCGTATCGGCGCCAACGTGGCTCAGGCCAAGCGTGCCGGTCTGCTCTCCAAGTGTGACCTGATGACCAACATGGTCGGCGAGTTCACCGACACCCAGGGTGTCATGGGGATGCACTACGCCCGTCACGATGGCGAAGACGAAGCGGTCGCTGTGGCCCTCAACGAGCAGTACATGCCGCGCTTTGCCGGCGATGCCCTGCCGTCCGGTCTGGTTGCCTGCGCCGTCGCGCTGGCCGACAAGTTCGACACCCTGGCCGGTATCTTCGGCATCGGCATGCTGCCGAAGGGTGACAAGGACCCGTTCGCCCTGCGTCGCGCCGCCATCGGTGCCCTGCGCATCATGACCGAGAAGCAGCTGGACTTGGATCTGGTTGAACTGGTTGAAGAAGCGGTACGCGTCTACGGCGACAAGCTGACCAACAAAACCGTCGTCACCGACGTGGTCGACTTTATGCTGGGCCGCTTCCGCGCCGCCTATCAGGACGAAGGCATCGGTGCCGATGTGGTGCTGGCCGTACTGGCCCGCCGCCCGACCCGTCCGCTCGACTTCGATCGTCGCGTCAAGGCCGTCAGCCACTTCCGCACCCTGGATGCCGCACTGGCACTGGCTGCCGCCAACAAGCGCGTGAGCAACATTCTGGCCAAGGTCGAAGGCGAATTGCCGACTGCCGTCAAACCGGAACTGCTGGTCGATGCCGCCGAGAAGGCGCTGGCCACCCAGGTTGCCGAACTGCAAGCCGAACTGGCCCCGCTGTTCGCCGCCGGTGACTATCAGGCTGCCCTCACCCGTCTGGCCGCCCTGCGCGAGCCGGTCGATACCTTCTTCAACGAAGTCATGGTGATGGCCGACGACGACGCCCTCAAGGCCAACCGTCTGGCACTGCTGAACAACCTGCGCAACCTGTTCCTGCAAGTCGCGGATATCTCCCTGCTGCAGTGATCTTGGTTGGGTAAGTGATATTAAAAGCGGCGCCGTAAGGCGCCGTTTTTTATGAATTGCCGACTACAGTATTATGAGAATTAAGGACTATCAAGTATTTCGTATCTCTTGCGATCATTATCAATGAGGGGTGTGATACCCCTCTAGGGAAGGTGCGAATAAGTCACCAAACATAAAAATGCGCCCTTGTAAGCATTTGAATTTAATAAACTAAATTTTTCAGTTTCGTTGTGGAGGGTGCTTATTCGCACCCTCCCTATGGCACCGACCCCAAAGCAGCGTTTAGCGATGTAGATTTCGTCATGGCCCATATCCGGGTTGGCAAATATCCGATGCGCGAGCTGGACGAGAAGATCCCGCTGCGTCATGGGGTGGTCGGTCAGGAGACCTGCGGCCCGGGCGGTATCGCCTACGGCATGCGCTCCATCGGCGGGGTGCTGGAGCTGGTCGACTATATGGAGCAGTACTCACCCAATGCCTGGATGCTCAACTACTCCAACCCGGCCGCCATCGTCGCCGAAGCGACCCGTCGCCTGCGTCCCAACGCCAAAATTCTCAACATCTGCGACATGCCGATCGGGATCGAGGGGCGCATGGCCCAGATTGCCGGTCTCAAATCCCGCAAAGAGATGCGGGTACGCTACTACGGCCTCAACCACTTTGGCTGGTGGACCCGCATCGAGGATCTGGAAGGCAACGACCTGATGCCGAAGATCAAGGAGCACGTTGCCCGCCACGGCTATGTGCCCAACAGCGCCAGTCATGCCGAAGCCAGCTGGAACGATACCTTCGCCAAGGCAAAGGATGTATGGGCGCTCGACCCGGATACCCTGCCCAACACCTATCTGAAGTACTACCTCTACCCGGACTATGTGGTGGCCCACTCCAACCCGGAACACACTCGCGCCAACGAAGTAATGGAGCACCGCGAGAAGCAGGTCTTCACCGCCTGTACCGAGATCGTCAAGGCAGGCAACTCAGCAGCTGGCGAGCTGGAGATCGATGAACACGCCTCCTATATCGTGGATCTGGCAACCGCCATCGCCTTCAACACTCAGGAGCGGATGCTGCTGATCGTACCCAATCGCGGCGCCATCCCCAACTTTGACCCGGAAGCCATGGTCGAGATCCCCTGCCTGGTCGGCAGCAGCGGGCCAGAGCCGTTGCAGGTGGGCAGCATTCCGCTGTTCCAGCAGGGCATGATGGGCCAGCAGGTCGCGGTCGAGAAACTGGTGGTCGAAGCCTGGGTCGAGCACTCTTACCAGAAGCTGTGGCAAGCCATCACCCTCTCCAAGACAGTACCTAGCGCCTCGGTGGCCAAGTCCATTCTCGATGACTTGATAGAGGCCAACAAAGCCTACTGGCCGGAACTGAAATAAACCGCCCATAAACAAAAACCCCCTCGTGACAGAGGGGGTTTTTCGTGTTGGCAACGGGTGCGGATTAACGCAGCGGTTTGACCGAGCGGCGGACAATCAACTCGGGCTGAACCGTCATCGATTCCACTTCCAGCTCCTTGTTGCGGATCCGGCTGACCAGATGCTTCACCGCCAGCTGGCCCAGTTCGGCCTTCGGGTGACGGATGGTGGTCAGCGGCGGGCTGGAGAAGCGCGCCATCTCCACATCGTCGTAGCCGATGATGGAGATATCGTCCGGCACCTTGACTCCGGCTTCCCAGGCAGCGCAAATCGCGCCGATCGCCATAGGATCGTCGAAGGCAAAGACCGCGGTCGGACGAGGCTGCAGGGCCAGAATGCGCTGCATGGCATCGAAGCCGCTCTGGCTCTCGTAATCCCCTTCAAAGACCTGTTCATCTTTGAGGGTCAGACCGTGCTCGCCCAGCGCATCACGCACCCCGTCCAGTCGCTGCTGGGTGGTCGGCTTGGAGAGCTGGCCAGTGATGCAGACGATGTCGCGGTGCCCCAGCTCCAGCAGATGGCGAACGGCCATGCGGGCGCCGATGCGGGCGTTGTCGTTGATGACGTTGGCGAAATCGCACTCCGTTCCCCAATCCAGTACCACCTGCGGCACGTTCTTGTGGATGCGCAGCATGTCGCGCAACGGGGTGTCGATATCGGTACCCAATACCAGCAGGCCATCCACCCGTTTTTCCATCAGCATTCTCAGGTAATGCTGTTGGCGAGGCGGCTGGTTTTCGGTGTTGCAGAGGATCAGGCTGTAGCCCTGTTCGAAGCAGTACGCTTCAACCCCTTGCACCACTTCTGCGAAGAAGGGGTTTACGCTGGTGGTCACCAGCATACCAATGGTCTTGGTCGAATTTATTTTAAGACTGCGCGCTACCGAGTTGGGCGCGTAGTTGAGTTCTGCCACCGCCTCAATCACTTTCTGGGTCGCGTCTTCGCTGACCCGCCGAGTGTGGTTGAGCACATGTGAGACGGTGGAGATGGATACGCCTGCGCGCGAGGCGACATCCTTGATAGTGGCCATCTCTGTCTCCTGACTGTCAAAGGCGGAACATTAGCAGATTTCCCGAATAAAGGCTTGGTTTTAACGAGCTCTGCCACGGAATTGTCAATGCCGGCTAATTTAGGCGCTCATTTCTGTTTGCGCAAATGGATTGTGGTCAAAATGGGAGCGCCGTCAGAGTAAAATATCGCCAGATTAATCCTCTGGCGTTTGTCAGAATCGCCTCTCGTTACCAAGATGTTAAGTCAACAAATCAAAATTAAGCTCTAATTAGACGAAAATAACAGGTCATTTATTTCAAAATACACCCATCCAACCCCCTCTGGTTAGTATCTTTAACAGCTTGTTATTGCCCCGTGAGGAATGATAGAACCATACCTATAGCCGGATGCACGGGATGTAGATCCGGAATGGCACACGGAAATGAAACAATCCACTGATTAAGGGACGAATCAATGCATAAGTTGAGCAAAATCACAGTTGGCGCAGCGGTTTTTTTGGCTCTGTTTGGATCGATCTCCATCGCCCACGCGGCAGACACCATCAAGATCGGTATCGCAGGCCCGGTCACCGGTCCGGTTGCCCAGTACGGGGACATGCAGTTCACCGGCGGCAAGATGGCGGTTGAGCAGATCAACAAGGCTGGCGGCATCAATGGCAAGCAGATCGAAGCGGTCGTCTATGACGATGCCTGCGATCCCAAGCAGGCGGTGGCTGTCGCGAACAAGGTGGTGAATGACGGCGTCAAGTTCGTGGTCGGCCACCTCTGCTCCGACAACACCCTGCCCGCCTCCGACATCTATGAAGACGAGGGGATCCTGATGGTCACCCCCGCCTCCACCAACCCCAAGATCACCGAGCGCGGTTACCAGCTGACCCTGCGCACCATCGGCCTGGATAGCGATCAGGGCCCGACTGCCGCCAAATACATCATCGAGCAGGTCAAACCCCAGCGCGTGGCCGTTATCCACGACAAGAAGCAGTATGGCGAAGGCATAGCCTCCAGCGTGAAAGCGGCGCTCGACAAGGCTGGCGTGAAAGTGGTGGCCTTTGAAGGGATCACCGCCGGTGACAAGGACTTCTCCGCCCTGATCGCCAAACTGCAGAAAGAGAACGTAGATTTCGTCTACTACGGCGGCTATCACCCTGAGCTGGGTCTGATCCTGCGTCAGGCTGGCGAGAAGGGGCTGAAAGCCAAGTTCATGGGCCCGGAAGGGGTGGGTAACAAGGATATCTCCGCCATCGGTGGCCCGGCTTCTGAAGGCCTGCTGGTGACCCTGCCGAACAAGTATGATCTGGTGCCTGCCAACGCCCCGCTGGTGGCGGCGTTCAAGGCCAAGGGTCAGGACTCCTCCGGACCGTTCGTCTGGACTACCTATGCCGCGGTGCAAACCCTGGCCGCCGGTATCGCCAAGGCGGGTGAAGATGACCCGGCTGCCGTTGCCGCCGCCATCAAGGCCGCACCTATCGATACCGTGATGGGCCCCCTGACCTGGGCACCGAACGGTGACCTGAAAGGCTTCGAATTCGGTGTGTTCCAGTGGCACGCTGACGGTACTTCCAGCCAAGTCAAATAATCTGCCGATCGGGGGTGAGTACGCTCACCCCCTCCTCTCTTTGCGGGCAAGTACAGGGAACGCAGTATGTCCGAACACCTCCTCTATCTGGTTCAGCAACTGCTGAACGGATTAACCATAGGCAGCACCTATGCGTTGATCGCTATTGGCTACACCATGGTCTATGGCATCATCGGCATGATCAACTTCGCCCACGGCGAGGTGTATATGATCGGCTCCTATGTCGCTTTCATGGTGATGGCGGGGCTCATGATGATGGGCATCGACAGCACCTTTCTACTGCTGGGGGGCGCCTTCCTGGTCAGTATTATCATCACAGGCACCTATGGCTGGAGCATCGAGCGGGTCGCCTACCGGCCACTGCGCGGTGGCAACCGGCTGATCCCCCTTATCTCCGCCATCGGCATGTCGATCTTCTTGCAGAACATGATGCGGATGGCTCAGGGCTCGCGGGATATCGCCATGCCCAGCCTGATCTCAGGTGGCTGGACCCTGGGGGGGGAGGATGGTTTTCAGGCCAGCCTCTCTTATATGCAGCTGATCATCTTCGTGGTGACTTTCATCACCATGCTGGCGCTGACCCAGTTCATCGGCCGCTCCCGCATGGGCCGCGCCTGCCGCGCCTGTTCGGAAGATATCAAGATGGCCAACCTGCTGGGCATCGACACCCACGTGGTCATCTCCATCACCTTCGTGCTGGGGGCCGCGCTGGCCGCCGTCGCCGGGGTGCTGCTCGGCATGTATTACGGCGTCATCAACCCCTACCTAGGCTTTATGGCCGGTCTGAAGGCCTTCACTGCCGCTGTATTGGGCGGTATCGGCAGCATTCCGGGCGCCGTACTGGGCGGCCTGCTGCTCGGCGTGGTTGAAGCGCTCACCGCCGGTTATCTCAGCACCGAGTACAAGGATGTGATGGCGTTTGCCCTGCTCATTTTTGTGCTGCTCTTTATGCCTACTGGCATCCTGGGTCGTCCGGAAGTGGAGAAAGTGTGATGAAACATCAATTTATCCACGCCTGTATCGCCAGCCTGGTGCTGCTGGTGCTCTCTTTCTGGCTGCTCGGCTTCAAGCTGGAGACCGATGGCGCCAGCCTGCAGGTAGTGAGCCGCCTCAATGTGTCGCTGGCCTGGCTGCTGGGGGGCGCCACCATTGTTTTCTGGTTCCAGATGCTGCGCGGCCAGATTGCCAAGCTGTTTCAAGCCTCCATCAGCGGCTTCTCGGTCGGCTTTACCAAGCTGGTGCTGCCGAGCCCGGAAGAGGCGCCCAAGCTCTATAACCTCACCGCAGTGCTGGTGCTGCTGTTCGCGGTGAGCTGGCCCTTTATGGCCTCTCGCGGCGCCATCGATCTCGCCACCCTCACCCTGATTTACATCATGCTGGGGCTGGGGCTGAACGTGGTAGTCGGCCTCGCCGGCCTGCTCGATCTCGGCTATGTCGGCTTCTACGCGGTCGGTGCCTACAGCTATGCCCTGCTCAACACCTACTTCGGGTTGAGCTTTTGGGAGTGCCTGCCCATCGCCGGGCTGATGGCCGCTACCTTCGGCTTCCTGCTCGGTTTCCCGGTGCTGCGGCTGCGGGGGGACTATCTGGCCATCGTCACCCTGGGTTTTGGCGAGATCATCCGCATCCTGCTCAACAACATGACCACCCTGACCGGCGGCCCGAACGGCATATCCGGCATCCCCAAGCCGACGCTGGGGGGGCTGGAGTTCAACCGCACCGTCAAGGATGGGGGCTTTGATACCTTCCACAACTTCTTCGGCATTACCTACAACGCCAACCACAAGGTGATCTTCCTCTACCTGATGGCGCTGGTGCTGGTGGTGGTGACCCTGTTCGTCATCAACCGCCTGCTGCGCATGCCCCTTGGCCGCGCCTGGGAAGCGCTGCGGGAAGACGAGATCGCCTGCAAATCGCTGGGGCTCAACCCCACCATCATCAAGCTGACCGCCTTCACCATAGGCGCCACCTTTGCCGGTTTTGCGGGGAGTTTCTTTGCCTCACGGCAGGGCTTTATCAGCCCGGAATCCTTCGTCTTTATCGAGTCGGCCATTGTGCTGGCGATTGTGGTGCTGGGTGGCATGGGCTCGCAGATCGGGGTGGTGCTGGCTGCCATCGTGATGACGGTGCTGCCGGAGCTGGCCCGCGAATTCAACGAGTACCGCATGCTGATGTTCGGCCTCTTGATGGTGTTCATGATGATCTGGCGGCCACAGGGATTGCTGCCGATGACCCGTCCGCATCTGGAGTTGAAGAAATGAGTACACATCAGAAGTTAATGGAAGTCTCTGATTTGTCGATGCGCTTCGGGGGCCTGCTGGCCGTCAACGGGGTAAAACTGGATATCGACAAGGGCGAGGTGATCTCCATCATCGGCCCCAACGGCGCGGGCAAGACCACCATCTTCAACTGCCTGACCGGCTTCTACAGCCCGAGCGGCGGCACCATCCGCTACAAAGGTGAGGAGATCCAGGGGCTGCCCGGCCACCTCATCGCCCGCAAGGGGATTGTGCGCACCTTCCAGCACGTGCGGCTGTTCAAGGAGATGACGGCGGTGGAGAACCTGCTGGTTGCCCAGCACCAGCACCTCAACACCAGCTTTATCGCCGGTCTGTTCAAGACCCCGGCCTTCCGCCGGGCGGAGCAGGAGGGGCTGGAGCGGGCCGCCTTCTGGCTGGATAAAGTGGGGCTCAAGGATCTCGCCAACCGCGCCGCCGGCAACCTGGCCTACGGTCAGCAGCGCCGCCTCGAGATCGCCCGCTGCATGGCGACCCGTCCCGAGCTGCTGATGCTGGACGAACCGGCCGCCGGTCTCAACCCGAAGGAGACCGACGAGCTGGATGAGCTCATCATGAGCCTGCGGGACGAGTTCGGGGTCTCGGTGCTGCTGATCGAACACGATATGAAGCTGGTGATGGGCATCTCCAACCGCATCTTCGTGGTCAGTCAGGGCACCCCGCTGGCCCACGGCAAGCCGGATGAGATCCGTAACAACCCGGCAGTGATCAAGGCCTATCTGGGCGAGTCGTAAGGAAAACAAGATGTTAGAACTTCGCAACGTATCGACCCACTACGGCAAAATTCAGGCGCTGCACGATGTCAGCGTCGAGGTGAAAGAGGGGGAAATCGTCACCCTGATCGGCGCCAATGGCGCAGGCAAGACCACCCTGCTGATGACCCTCTGCGGTGAACCCAAGCCCAGCAGCGGCTCCATCTGGTTTGAGGGGGAACAGATCAGCTCCCTCACCACCGCCCGCATTATGCGCAAGGATATCGCCGTGGTGCCGGAGGGGCGACGCATCTTCGCCCGCCTGACGGTGGAGGAGAACCTGCTGATGGGCGCCTTCTTCGTCGACAAGGCCGAGCAGCATGGCCTGCTGGATCAGGTGTTTACCTTGTTCCCGCGCCTGCACGAGCGCCTGCAACAACGGGCGGGCACCATGTCCGGCGGCGAGCAGCAGATGCTGGCCATCGGCCGCGCCCTGATGAGCAAGCCGCGCCTGCTGCTGCTGGATGAACCCTCGCTGGGGCTGGCCCCCATCATCATCCAGCAGATCTTCGACACCATCGAACAGTTGCGGCAGAAGGGGATGACCATCTTTCTGGTGGAGCAGAACGCCAACCAGGCGCTCAAGCTGGCCGACCGCGGCTATGTGCTGGAGAACGGCCACGTGGTGCTGCAAGACACGGGCGCCGCCCTGCTGGCCAACCCGGCAGTGCGGCAGGCCTATCTGGGCGGTTAACCCACTGCCCCGCATGCCATATCAACAAGGGAGCCGCTGGCTCCCTTATCTTTTGTGGGGTTAGTTTGCGCCCAAGCTTGCGGTACACTGGCCCGTAATCAACCTATTCGCAGGACATCCCGATGGACCAGTTTGCCCATATCAATGCCCATGATGCCTACCAGAAACTGAGCTCGGGTGAAGCCCGTTTGGTGGATATTCGCGACCCGCAATCCTTTGAAGCGGCCCACGCGGTCGGCGCCTTCCACCTTACCAACGGCACGCTGGTGCGCTTTATGAATGAAGTGGATTTCGATACCCCGGTCATCGTGATGTGCTATCACGGCAACAGCAGTCAGGGGGCGGCCCAATACCTGCTGCAACAGGGTTATGACGAGGTCTACAGTCTGGATGGCGGCTTCGAGGCGTGGCGCCGGGAGTTTCCCATCGAGGCAGGCGAGGCATGATCCAGCTGCTGGTGCTCGACAACGCCCGCATGGCACAGGCGCTGGTAGACTATCTGGCGACCTTGGGCATCTCCTGCGAGCTGACCCAGTCCGAGCTGGGGGTCACCATCTGGCTGGCGGACGAGCAACGCCTCGCTCAGGCCCAGCTGGAGGTGAAGCGCTTTCTGGCCGAGCCGGGCCACCCGCGCTACATGGAGGCCTCCTGGCAATCCGGCCGCGCCGATGCCCGCATCGACTACAGCAAGGGGATGACGGACCCCATCACCGATTTCCTCCATCAGGCGGGGCCACTGACGCTGGTGGTCATCATCGCCTGTCTCGCCATCTACGGGATCGAGGCCATCGGCCTGCCCATCTACGATGAACTGGCATTCCACCCGACGCTAGCCCAGTTCACCGACTGGCAGGCGTGGCGCTATTTCACCCCCGCCCTGATCCACTTCTCGGTGCTCCATCTGGTGTTCAACTTGCTCTGGTGGTGGTATCTGGGAGGCCAGATCGAGCAGCGCCTCGGCAGCGGCAAGCTGCTGATCCTGCTGCTGGTGGGCGCCGCCCTGCCCAATATCGCCGAGTTTTTTGCCAGCGGCCCGCTGTTTGGCGGCCTCTCCGGCGTGGTCTATGCCCTGCTCGGCTACTGCTGGCTGCGCAGCAAGCTGCAACCCGCCTGTGGCCTCACTCTGCCACCGGCATTGATGGGTTTTATGCTGTTCTGGATGGTGCTCGGCTTCTTCGACATGCTCGGCACCAGCACCGCCAACATCGCCCACCTGACCGGCCTGCTGGTCGGCCTGCTGCAAGGCTGGCTGGATCGCAACCACCAGCCGGGCTGATTTTTCAGCAGCCGCAGAAACGAGAACGCCGCCCCGAAGGGCGGCGTTTGCTTGCCAGCACAAATGGTAAAAAGCCGCCGCGATCTCGGCAAAGTGAGGGAATTGTCGGTAGAATGTCCGCCAACGCTTAAGGAGGACATCATGATCGACCCGAAGAAACTGGAAGAGATCGCCAAGCAGGTGCACAACTCCCTGCCGCCCGGCATTCGCAGCATGGGTGAAGAGGCCGAGAAGAAGATGCGTCAGGTACTGCAGGCCCAGCTGGGCAAGCTGGATCTGGTCAGCCGCGAAGAGTTCGACGTGCAGACCAAGGTGCTGCTGCGTACCCGTGAAAAACTGGCCGCCCTCGAAAGCAAGCTGGCTCAGCTCGAGCAGCAGCTCGGCGCCAAAGGCGAATAACAAAAACCCCAGCTCGGCTGGGGTTTTTGCTTTGAATTGAACCTGTAAAAAGCATCACACCTGAAGCAGATACCAGGCCCGCTTGCCGCGTGCCTTGGCCTCATACATGGCACGGTCGGCCACCTCCAATGCCTGTCGGAAGCTCAATGGCTCCTCCTCCCAAAGGGCGATGCCGATACTCAGCCCCACCCGTTGCGGGCAACCGGGTTTGGGCACATAGCCGTGCATCCGGCTGATCAGGGCGTCAGCCAGTTGCGCCAGGCCATGGCTCGACACATCCCGGTGCAGATGCACCACAAACTCGTCGCCGCCGTAACGGCCACATAGCGCCGAGCCAGGCATAATAAGGCGCAACCAGTCCGCCATCTGCTGCAACACCAGATCGCCGCAGGCGTGGCCCAGCTGGTCGTTGATCCCCTTGAAATCATCCAGATCGATAAAGAGCAGCGCCCCCGCTCCTTGCGGCTGCAGCTGGGCAAACGCCTTGCCAAACCCCTGCCGGTTGAGCAAGCCGGTCAGCGCGTCGCTGTTGGCACGCTCCGCCAGTCGCTGCTCATAAGCCTTGCGCTGGGTGATATCGATATGGGAGCCCATGATCCGCAGCGGCTTGCCATCGCCATCCCGATCGACGACCCGTCCCCTATCCCACAGCCAGGTGATCTCTCCGGCCGGGCTGATGGTGCGGTATTCGGCTTCATAGAAGGGGGTTTTCCCCTCAAGGTGGGCAAAGTAGCTACCCATGGCATGGGCGCGATCGTCGGGATGGAGCTTGGCGCTCCACTGATCGAAATGAGGAGCCATGTCACCGGCCTGAAAGTTCTGCAGATTGAAGACCCGCAGCTCGCCGGTGGGAATGGTGCCCTGCCAGAGACAGATGCCGGTGCCATCGAGGGCGGCATTGAGCTTCTCCTGCAACAGGCCGTTTTCATGCTGCAAAGCGGCGATCTCTGCCTGCAAACGAGCCATTTCACCGCCATGAGGGGACGGGATCAGCGTTGCGACCCGCTCGACAGAGCCGGTCTCTCCCCTGTCATCCTCCGCAGATGCCCTGCCCTCTTCACTCAACACTGCGCCTCCTTGTGCTTGCTCTATGGATGCTCTTGTCAATCTCTCACAAAGATGCCATCAGCTACGTTTGATTAGTAGCCATTCATAGTCAAAATATTGAAAAATAATGGGATAACGCCGCGATAATCCAACCATTCAGGGCGATCCGATACTGCGGCAGCCACAAAAAAAAGCCCCCGGCAAAACCGGGGGCTGCGTCATCCAAACGGGGATCCCGTCAGATAAATTCGTAGGCATCACCAAAGATGCGCTCCGGCTCGGCGCCGAGGATCTTGAACTCCTCCCGCGCGGCACCCGCCATCTCGAAACGGCCGGCGACATAGATGTCGTAGTCGTGGAGGCTGACGAAGTCATCCATGATCGCCTTGTGTACCAGCCCGCTCTTGCCAGTCCAGTCAGCGTCAGGCTCCTGCACCACCGGGATAAAGGTGAGCGGCGCATAGTCACGCTCCCACTGCTGCATCTGCTCCAGTTCGTAGAGCCAGTGAGCCTGACGCACACCCCAGTAGAAGAACACCGGACGCTTGCTGCCCGTGTCGATCAGGTACTCCAGAATGGAGCGGGCGTAAGAGAAGCCGGTGCCGCCCGCCATCAGGATCAGCGGACGGGGAGATTCATCGCGCAGGAACGCCTTGCCAGCCGGCAATTCGACCTCGATCTCCCCCTGCTCGCGCATGCGGGCAAGCACCTGACCGGCGTAGGCGTTTTCGGGAGTGGCACCAATTTGCAGCTCCAGCACGCCCGGGCGGGTCGGCGAGTTGGCGATGGAGAAGGGGCGCTTGTCCGAATCGCTCATCACCACCAGCAGATACTGGCCCGGCTTGAAGCTGATAGCTTGCTGCGGCGTCAGGGCCACATGCCAGATGGTGTCGACATATTCGCGCAGTTCCTCTACGCGGCATTTGATACGTTGCATTCTTGTCCTTGTGGCGGGCTCGCTCGGCCCGCTTCGCTCATTGTTTCACTATGGAGTGACGACCAGCAGCCCTGGCCCCATCAGTCGAGAATACTCAAATCAGTGCGGATCGCATCACTTTTTGCAGCAAAGCTGTCATGTTTGCCTCATCCGAGGATATTGAGCTCATCCCAGATGGCATCAACCTTCTGCTTCACCGCCTCATCCTGAACTATGGGCTGACCCCACTCCCGATTGGTCTCGCCCGGCCACTTGTTGGTGGCATCCAGCCCCATCTTGGAGCCGAGGCCGGAGACCGGCGAGGCGAAGTCCAGATAGTCGATCGGGGTGTGCTCGATCAAGGTGGTGTCCCGTGCCGGGTCCATCCGGGTGGTAATGGCCCAGATCACATCCTTCCAGTCGCGGGCGTTGACGTCGTCATCACACACCACCACGAACTTGGTGTACATGAACTGGCGCAGGAAGGACCAGACCCCCAGCATCACCCGCTTGGCGTGGCCCGGGTAACGCTTCTTGATGGTCACCACCGCCATCCGGTAGGAGCACCCCTCCGGCGGCAGATAGAAGTCCACAATCTCGGGAAACTGCTTCTGCAGCAGCGGCACGAACACCTCGTTCAGCGCCAGACCCAGCACCGCCGGTTCATCGGGCGGACGGCCGGTGTAGGTGCTGTGATAGATGGCATCGCGCCGCTTGCTGATGTGGGTGATGGTGAAGACTGGGAACTCGTCCACCTCGTTGTAGTAACCGGTGTGGTCGCCATAGGGGCCTTCCGGCGCCATCTCACCCGGCTCCAGATACCCTTCCAGCACAATCTCGGCGCTGGCGGGTACCTCCAAATCGCAGCTGATGGCCTTGATCACTTCGGTACGGCTGCCGCGCAGCAGACCGGCAAAGGCATATTCGGAGAGAGTATCCGGCACCGGCGTCACCGCGCCGAGAATGGTCGCCGGATCGGCACCGAGCGCCACCACCACCGGGAATCGCTCACCGGGATGGGCCTCCTGCCACTCGCGAAAATCGATGGCACCGCCACGGTGATCCAGCCAGCGCATGATCAGCTTGTTTTTGGCGATCTTCTGCTGGCGATAGATGCCGAGGTTCTGGCGCTTCTTGTAGGGGCCGCGGGTGATGGTGAGGCCCCAGGTGACCAGCGGCGCCACATCGCCGGGCCAGCAGTGCTGGATCGGGATCTGGTCGAGATCGACCGCCTCTCCCTCCTGCACCACCTGCTGGCAGGGGGCGGAAGAGAGGCGCTTGGTCGGCATGTTGAGCACCTGCTTGAAGATCGGCAGCTTCTCCATCAGCTCCTTGAATCCCTTGGGCGGCTCGGGCTCCTTGAGATAGGAGAGCCAGACCCCGACCTGACGCAGGGCGCCCACATCGGGCTGGCCCATGCCCATGGCAACCCGATCCGGGGTACCGAACAGGTTGGTCAGCACCGGCATGGTGTAGCCTTTGGGATTTTCGAACAGCAGAGCCGGGCCACCCGCACGCAGGGTGCGATCGCTGATCTCGGTCATCTCCAGATAGGGATCTATCTCGCGGGTGATCCGCTTGAGTTGTCCGTTTTGTTCCAGCTGCGCGATGAAATCACGCAAATCCTTGTATTTCATGCAAGTTCCCAACCGGGTTCAGGAGGTCACGCATTATAACCCTGGCTGCCCATCGGGTGTACCCGAATCGGGTAGCAGACTCGGTGCAATGGGTGGCACGTCACGATGGCCGAGGCGTCTGGCCAGTGCAGAGAGCAGCTGGGGCTCGTCCACCTCCATCAACAGACCGGCCACCAGCGCCCCGTATTGACGGTTGGAGAGTTCCGCCAGCAGGTATTTCTGGGCTTGCGGCGGCAAGGGGGAGAGTGCGCTCAGCTGCCGCAGGGCGGCTCCCTTCAACCCCTCGTTGCCACTGGCGGCAATCAGCAGATCGCTGGCAGCACTGCCGTGATGAAAGCGGTTAATGGTGGAGAGTGCGCGCAGCGCATCCTGATCTGCCGGCCGCCGCCACAGCATGCTATAGAGCGCCGGTTCGCCGGTGCGCTGCAACAGATGGAACAACAGGTGATTGTCGGGCAGATAGATATTCTGGCTGGCCAGCGCTTGCGCCTCCCGCATCCAGATCGGCTGCGGCAAGGTGTCGAGGGCCAGCAACAGGGCTTGCTGCTGCATGGCGAGATCGGGGTTACTGCTGTAGTAGATGGACTTTAGCTGGAAGCTGCCCTGGGCAAGCAGCTGCCGATAGCGATGCATCAGTGATTGCAACTGCCACTCCCCCAGCAACTGACGGGCCTGCGCGGCAAAATCATAGACAGGTTGCTGCACCAGAAAACCGTCGACCTGCTGCTCCATGAGCCACTCGGGGGCCTTGTCGGCCTGAGCCTCGACCCACTGTTGCAACGCAGGGGATGCAGGGGTGGTAGCGGGAATATCCCGCAGCAGCTGCAACAGCAGGAACTCCCGCCGCTCGCGACTCAGGGTCGCCAGCAGAGAGTCGATGGCTGCAAATTGCCCCTCCTGCAGACGGCCCGCCAGATAGCGCTGGTGCGTCTGCAACGTCTCGGCTGTCACCCCGACCGGTGCACTCTGCGCGCAGGCTGGCATTGCACTCAGCAACCCCAGCAATAACCAGAAAACAGGCTTCATGACGTCTCCATCCATGTGACATCGGGATCTCATACTACTAGGGCGACCGGAAAACAGATAAACAAAAACCGCGACCAGGGCCGCGGTTTCGTCATTTTCTGACCGGACTTACTTCTGCTGGCGCCGCATGGCGTCGAAGAACTCGTCGTTGGTCTTGGTCATCGCCAGCTTGTCGATGAGGAACTCGATACCGTCGATCTCGCCCATCGGGTGGACAATCTTGCGCAGGATCCACATCTTCTGCAGCTCGTCACCGGAGGTGAGCAACTCTTCCTTACGGGTGCCTGAGCGGGTGATGTCGATAGCCGGGTAGACGCGCTTCTCGGCAATCTTGCGCGAGAGGTGCAGTTCCATGTTGCCGGTACCCTTGAACTCTTCGTAGATAACCTCGTCCATCTTGGAGCCGGTATCGATCAGCGCGGTGGCGATGATGGTCAGGCTGCCGCCCTCTTCAACATTACGCGCGGCGCCGAAGAAGCGCTTGGGACGGTGCAGGGCGTTGGCATCCACACCACCGGTCAGTACCTTGCCGGATGACGGGATAACTGTGTTGTAGGCGCGAGCAAGACGGGTGATGGAGTCCAGCAGGATCACCACATCTTTCTTGTGCTCGACCAGACGCTTGGCCTTCTCGATCACCATTTCGGCAACCTGAACGTGACGGGAAGCAGGTTCGTCAAAGGTGGAAGCGATCACTTCACCTTTCACCATGCGCTGCATCTCGGTCACTTCTTCCGGACGCTCGTCGATCAGCAGAACGATCAGTTCACAGTCCGGGTGGTTGTAGGCGATGCTCTGGGCGATGTTCTGCAGCAGCATGGTCTTACCGGCCTTGGGCGGCGCCACGATCAGGCCACGCTGGCCTTTACCGATGGGGGAAGCCAGATCCAGTACACGGGCGGTGATATCTTCAGTAGAGCCGTTACCCCGTTCCATACGCAGACGTTCGTTGGCATGCAGGGGGGTAAGGTTTTCAAACAGGATCTTGTTGCGGGAGTTTTCCGGACGGTCGTAGTTGACCTCATTGACCTTGAGCAGTGCGAAGTAGCGTTCGCCCTCTTTCGGTGGCCGGATCTTGCCGGAGATGGTATCGCCGGTACGCAGGTTGAAGCGGCGGATCTGGCTCGGGGAGACGTAGATATCGTCAGGGCCTGCCAGATAAGAGCCGTCTGCACTGCGCAGGAAGCCGAAACCATCGGTCAGGATTTCCAGCACACCGTCGCCAAAGATATCTTCACCACCCTTGGCGTGCGCCTTGAGGATTGCAAAAATAATATCTTTCTTGTGCGCCCGAGCCAGATTTTCCAACCCCATGGATTCGCCAAGCTTGACCAGCTCGGACACAGGAGTGTTCTTTAATTCAGTCAGATTCATAGTGGTGAAAGTCTGTAAGCAAGGATTGAAATGAGGAGACAGTCTGCTGGATTGATGCTGATCGGATTTGATTGCCAGGCTGTGGTTAGCAAAGAGTCAGGCAAAAAGGTTAGCAAACGAGCGATAAACTAGCACCAATCGGGATGAGCGTCTAGGTGATAAAACACAAGGAGCGCATTATTGCAATGCGCTCCTCTTTAATTATTACAGGTTGCCGTCCAAGAACTCTTTCAGCTGAGTCTTGGACAGTGCACCGACCTTGGTCGCTGCCACTTCGCCATTCTTGAACAGCAAGAGGGTCGGGATACCACGAATGCCGTACTTGGGCGGAGTATCAGAGTTATGGTCGATGTTCAGTTTGGCTACGGTCACGCGACCTTCGTACTCTTGGGCAACTTCTTCCAGGATCGGGGCAATCATCTTGCACGGACCACACCACTCGGCCCAGAAGTCGACCAGAACGGCGCCATCGGCTTTGATTACATCTGCCTCGAAGCTGGCATCGCTCAGCTGAACAATCTTGTCACTCATCTCCAACTCCAGTCAGTAATTAAGGCTTTATTGACATATCAACAAAGGCAATAGTTGCCCTATTTGAAATGATCCTGTTTATTATTGCAAGCCTAACCTGATAACCTACCGCCATGAGCAAAACACACTTAACGACCGACAAATTCGCCCAAATGGGCCTCGAACCCGAAGTTCTGGCTGGTCTGGAATCAAAGGGATTTCACTATTGCACGCCCATCCAGGCACTGTCTCTGCCACTGCTGGTAGAAGGCCATGACCTCGCCGGTCAGGCCCAGACAGGAACCGGCAAGACCATTGCCTTCCTGGCCGCGACATTCAACTATTTGCTGACTCACCCGCTGACCAAGCCCCGTCTGGTTAATCAACCCAGAGCCATCATCATGGCACCCACCCGGGAACTGGCAGTACAGATCTATAACGATGCCGACAGCATCGCCGCCTCTACCGGCCTGAAACTCGGCCTCGCCTACGGTGGTGAAGGTTACGACAAGCAGCTGGCCGTGCTGGAGCAGGGCGTCGACATCCTGATCGGCACCACTGGCCGCATCATCGACTACTTCAAGTCCAAGGTGATCGATCTGAGCAACATTCAGGTCGTGGTACTGGACGAAGCGGATCGCATGTTCGATCTGGGCTTCATCAAGGACATCCGCTTCCTGTTCCGCCGCATGCCGCCCGCGACCGAGCGTCTGAGCATGCTGTTCTCCGCCACCCTCTCCCTGCGTGTGCAGGAGCTGGCCTACGAACACATGAACCACCCGGAACATGTGCAGGTAGAGCCGGAGCAGATGACCGGCGTGCGGATCAAGGAGGAGCTGTTCTACCCCTCCAACGAAGACAAGATGTTGCTGCTGCTCTCCCTGATGGAAGAGGAGTGGCCGGAAAAAGCGATCGTCTTCGCCAACACCAAGCATGTCTGTGAAGACGTCCATGCCTGGCTGGAAAACGACGGCCACCGCGTCGGTCTGCTGACCGGTGACGTGCCGCAGAAAAAGCGGATGAAGATCCTCGAGGATTTCACCAAGGGTGCGCTCGATATTCTGGTCGCCACCGACGTGGCCGCCCGTGGTCTGCACATCCCTGACGTGACCCACGTCTTCAACTATGACCTGCCCGACGACGCCGAAGACTATGTACACCGTATCGGTCGTACCGGTCGTGCCGGCAAGAGCGGTCACTCCATCAGCCTGGCCTGTGAAGACTATGCCTTCAACCTGCCGGCCATCGAGGAGTACATCCACCACGCCATTCCGGTCAGCAAGTACGACCGTGAAGCGCTGCTGGATGACGTGACCCCGCCGAAACGGGTGTTCCGCAACCGTCAGCCGGTGAACCGCAACATGCGGGATCGTCAGGGCGGTGGCAACAGCAACAACCGTCGTCGTCCGCCGCGCAAGAGCTAAGGACAGGCCCGTTGCACAACTCGCCTCTCTATGCCGCTATCGACCTCGGCTCCAACAGCTTTCATATGCTGGTGGTGCGCGAGGTCGCCGGTGCCCTGCGCACCGTCGCCAAGGTCAAGCGCAAGGTTCGCCTCGCAGCCGGGCTCGATCCGGAATTTCGTCTCAGCCGTGCCGCCATGGAGCGGGGCTGGGACTGTTTGCGTCTCTTCTCCGAACAGTTGCAGGACATCCCGGCCGACAACATCCGGGTGGTAGGCACCGCAACCTTGCGGCTTGCCACCAACGTCGACGAATTCCTCAGCGAAGCGGAACGGGTTCTCAACCACAGCATCGAAATCATCTCGGGCGAGGAAGAGGCCAAGACCATCTATGAAGGGGTCTCTTGGACCTCTGCCGGGGAAGGAAACCGGCTGGTGATCGACATCGGCGGTGCCAGTACCGAACTGGTGATTGGCGAGCACAGCGAAGCGAAACTGCTCAACAGCCTGCACATGGGCTGCGTCACCTGGCTCAACAATCACTTCGGTGATGGTGAGCTCTCCGAAGCCCGTTTCGAGCAGGCGATTGCTGCCGCCAAGGCGGTGCTGGAGAAGGTGGCGGAAGATTACCGCGCCCTCGGCTGGCGCACCTGCGTCGGCGCCTCCGGCACGGTACAGGCGCTACAGGAGATCATGCTGGCGCAAGGGAAGAGCGAACGGGTCACCCTGCCGAAACTGCAGGAGCTGATGGGTCAGGCCATCGCCTGCGGCAAGCTCGACCGGCTGCAACTGGAAGGGCTGGCGGCCGAGCGGCTGACCGTGTTCCCCTCCGGTCTCGCCATCCTGATCGCCATCTTCGAAACCCTCGATATCGAGAGCATGACCCTCGCGGGTGGCGCCCTGCGTGAAGGACTGATCTACGGTCTGCTTGGCAACAATCACGACTGTGATGCCCGGGATCGCACCGCCGACAGCCTGATCAGCCGCTATCAGCTGGATAAAGAGCACGCCGAACGGGTGCGCGATACCGCCGTCGAGGCGTTCAACCAGCTGCAACCGGCCTGGCGACTCTCCAAACGCTACGGTCGCCCGATTTTGCGTTATGCCGCCCTGCTGCATGAGATCGGCCTCTGTATCGAATACAAGAAGGCACCGCAACACGCCGCCTACATCATCGACAACATCGACATGCCGGGCTTTACCCCTGCGCAAAAGAAGCTGTTGTCGGCCCTGCTGTTCAACCAGCGGGACGAATTCAAGCTGGAACCGCTGGAGAAACAGGGTGCCGTCACCGGTCGTCAGGCGATCCGGCTGGCCCGTATCCTGCGCATCGCGCTGATCCTCTGCATGCGCCGAACTCAGGGCACAGTGCCCAGCTTCACCCTGCAGGCAGAAGAGGAGTCACTGACCCTGAGCCTGCCCAAGGGCTGGATGGATGAACACTACCTGCGCGCCAGCGAGCTGCGCTTTGAAGTGGAACGCCAGCAGAAGATGGGCTGGCCGACCCGCGTACAGGAAGCCTGACTCAGCAACCTGCCTGTTTTGGAGCCGATCATGCCGGATTATCAACCCATCAGCTGCGATCTCTACGACTGGCTCGAAATTGCTGCCAGCTGGCAACTGCCGGTGACCCTCACCAGCCGCGATGATCGCCAATGGGATGACAAGATCCGCACTATCGAAGCCAGCGAAGGGGTCGAGTATCTGCTGCTGCACAGTGGCGAGCGGCTCAGTCTGGCAGAACTGGCGACCCTGCGCCTGAACTGGCAAGGGGAAGAAAAGCTGATCCGCTTCGCGCCAACCAACTGAATCCTATACGAAAAAGGAGGGCCAACATGACGTTGGCCCTCCTCTTTTGCATCCGCAACTCGCACCGACTGTTAACTCGCCGCCAGCGCCGCCATCACATAGACATCGAAGCGGTTGCTCTTGGTCTCGATGGCCATGCTGGGCTTCTGTTCGTTGAGCCAGCCGGCGTAATCCGGCCGCTTCACCACCACCCGTTTCTCTGCCATTTGAAGCGCAGCTGGCAGCAGAGCATCAGCATCAAGATCCGGCCCCACCAGCGACTGGAACACCCGCATCTCCTTTTTCACCAACGCTGACTTCTGCTTGTGGGGGAACATGGGGTCGAGGTAGATCACCTCGGGCCGCTCCGGCAGCGCCAGCAGATTGTCCACCGCCGGGCCTTGCAGCAGGTGCATCCGCTCACTGACCCAGGGGCCAATCTCGGGATCCTGTGCCGCCCGCGCCAGCCCATCCTGCAACAGAGCGGCCACCACAGGGCTTCGTTCGATCAGGGTCACCTTGCAACCAAGGGAAGCGAGCACGAAGGCATCGCGCCCCAGACCGGCAGTGGCATCCACCACGGTCGGTGTGGCACCGGCCTTGAGCCCCACCGCCTTGGCGATGGACTGGCCCCGACCGCCGCCAAACTTGCGGCGATGCGCCACCGCTCCTTCCACGAAGTCCACATAGACGGCACCCAGCTTGGGCTCGTCCAGCTTGCGCAGCTCCAGTCTCTCTTCAGTCAGTACCAGCGCAAACGGAGCCGGAAACTCCACGTCGGCAAGGCGTAAACGCAGGGCGTCGAGCTCGCCATCACGGGCGGGGACTTCACTGAAAACCTGAATATGGGGCATAGGAGACAGACTCATGGCACGTACAGAAGCGGCCATGATAACAGAAGCGGTGGATCAGCTCACGACAGTGAGGTTCATCCCCTGACGGTTGAGAGCGAGGTAATCAATGAGATCGTCATAGGCCAGCGGGCGGCTGAGCAGATAACCCTGGGTGAAGGCGCACCCCTTCTGGCAGAGGAAATTGAGCTGCTCGCGGGTCTCTACCCCCTCGATCACCACCTGCATGCCGAGGTTGTGCACTATGTTGATGATGCCGTCGAGCAGCATCCTATCCTGCTCGTTGAAGGGGATATGGCGCACAAAGGAGCGGTCGATCTTGACCAGATCGACCGGGAAAGTACGCAGATAGTTGAGGGCCGAGTAGCCGGTACCGAAATCGTCGATGGCCAGCTTGCAGCCCGCCTCGCGCAGGGCATCGATCCGCACTCTGTGCTGATCGCTGCTCTCCATCAGCAGAGATTCGGTGATTTCGATGACGATGTCGGCAGGATCGAGCCCGAAGTGCTGGATCACCTTAAGCCACTCACTCGCCTCGGGGTCGATGGTCTGAAACTCCATGGTGGAGCGGTTGATCGACATCTGCAGATCCGGGAAACCGGACTGCTGCAACCGCGCCAGATCCCGGCACGACTGCCACAATACCAGCGCACCCAGCCCCTGAATCAACCCCGCCTCTTCCGCCAGTGGAATAAACTCGGCAGGGGAGACCTGTCCCCATTGGGGGTGATACCAGCGCACCAGCGCCTCCAGCTTGGCGACCCGTCCGCTGCGGTTGTCCCAAATCGGCTGGTAGGCCATCGTCAGCTGCTCCAGCTTGATCGCTTCGGCCAAATCCTGCTGCATCTGGTGGCGCTGGCGCACCTCTTCCCGCATGGATGAGCAGTAGGCACCGAGCAACCGTCCCTGCCGCTTGGCCGCAAACAGCGCCTGTTCGGCATTGCGCAGCAGCTCGTCGCTCTCGCTGCCATCAACCGGGCAGAGGGTCATGCCGATGGTCGCGGTCACATAGAGATGCTGGTTGGCCAGCATAAAGGGGCGGGCGAAACTGCCGATCACCTGCTTGGCAAACACCTCGGCCTGACGGCGGGTGACGATGCCGGGCACCAGGAACGCGAACTCATCGCCACCGATACGGGCCACCAGATCTTCGGTGCGCACCCGGCTCACCAGTCGATCCGACACCTCCCGCAACAGGGCATCGCCAGCATGGTGATCCATGCTGTTGTTGACCGCCTTGAAGTTGTTGAGGTCGAGCACCATGAGCGCGAAGCGCTCGCCCCGCTCGCAGAAGCGGGTGAGGCAGCGGCCAAACAGCCAGCGGTTGGGCAGGCTGGTAAGGTTGTCGTAGTTGGCCTGGGTCGCGATCTTCTGCTCGGCCACTTTGGTCTGGGAAAGATCGCTGAAAATGGCGATATATTGCTGGATTTTGCCAGCTTCGCGCAGGGTGCTGATCATCAGCTGCTGCGGATAGAGCTTGCCGTTCTTGCGCTTGTTCCACACTTCGCCACGCCACACCCCCACTCGCTCCAGCGCATGGTACATGTCGGCATAGAAGGTCTGATCGTGCAGCCCGGACTTGAGCATGCTGGGACGCTGGCCCCGCACCTCGTCGCTGCTGTAGCCGGTGATCTGCTCGAAGGCCGGGTTGACCGAGATGATGCGGCTGTCGGCATCGCACACCAGAATCGCCTCGGAGAGATTGTCGTAGACCCGGTGAGAGAGCTTGAGCTGCTCCGCATGACGCTTGAGAGGATCGATATTCTCCAGCAGCACCATCAGGTAGTCCGGCTGCTGCTGCTCGTCGCGGATCAGGGTGACAGTCACCCGCCCCCACAGGATCTCGCCCCCCTTGCAGAAGTAGCGCTTCTCCTGGGTGAAACTGCTGCGCTCGCCGCGCCGGATCTCTTCGTAGCACTCAAGGCTGCGCTGCCAATCCTCCGGGTGATTGATGTCGGAGATGGAGCGATGAAGCAGCTCGTCGAGGGGATAGCCCAGCATCTTCTCGATGGCCGGGTTGGCCCAGAGAATCCGGCCGGCGAGATCGAGCTTGCCGATCCCCACCGGGGCCTGAAACAGCATGCTCTGCAGCAGCTGGGGGGCATCGGGCACAGGTTGCGGCAATTGCCGCTGCAACATCAGCGCCAGTTCGCGCCCGGCCAGCGGCCCCAGCAACCTGAGCAGCCCCATCACCTTGCCCATATTGGCCTGCGGCTGACGATAGAGCAGACAGCAGACGCCGATGGTCTCGCCATCCGCATCCTTGAGGGCAATCCCGGCGTAGGCCTGGGCTTGCCACGCCTCGGCAAGCGGCATCGCGGGGAACAGCTGCAGCAGACGATCGCTGAACCAGGCCTCTCCCTCCTGCCAGGTAATAGCATCAGGAGTGTCGGTCAGGGGCAGCGTCAGGGTATCGGGGTCAAGGGAGGAGGGGTAGGCAGCCTGCACCGTCAGATGGGAAGCATTTGATTCCCTGCTGGCGATCAGGACGACATCAGCCATCACAGCAGCGGCGATTTCACTCACAAAAGTATCGAAATATCCCTGGCCGCTCGAATGAGCCAGACTGGAGATGATTTGATAGACGGAATCGAGTGCTCGCCTCATGGCAAGTGGCTTTCTCTCCTTGAAGGTTAGAACACGACTCTACTGAAGAGCCGTGGGCAGTGCAAATATGCAATCAGCAAGATATTAAAAAGCCTTGAAAAAAGGGACCAAAAGGTCCCTTTTTGTCGTAAAAATCACGGTTTGATCCCACTATGCCGCAAAAAGTATCTACTTGAAGCTCAGTGCGGTAAGGGGCCCTCAGCCTCAGGCGGCAATCCCACTGTGTCTGAGCAGGGCATCCACCTTGGGCTCGCGACCACGGAAGGCACGGAACAGCTCCATCGGCTCCTTCGAGCCCCCCTTCTCCAGAATATTCTTCAGGAAGGATTGGCCGGTCGCCGGGTTGAAGATCCCCTCCTCCTCGAAGCGGGAGAAGGCATCGGCAGAGAGCACTTCGGCCCACTTGTAGCTGTAGTAGCCCGCCGCATAGCCGCCCGCGAAGATGTGGGAGAAGCTGTGCTGGAAGCGATTGAACGCCGGTGGCGTCATCACGGCTACCTGACTGCGCACCTCGTCCAGCAGCGCCGGAAGCTGCGCCGGATTGGCCGGGTCAAACTCCTGATGGAGACGGAAGTCGAACAGGGCGAACTCCAGCTGACGCAGCATCTGCATCGCCGCCTGGAAGTTGCGGGCCGTCAACATCTTCTCCAGCAGATCGGCAGGCAACGGCTCGCCGGTCTCGTAGTGGCCGGAGATAAAGGCCAGCGCCTCGGACTCCCAGCACCAGTTCTCGAGGAACTGGCTCGGCAGCTCCACCGCATCCCAGGCCACGCCATTGATACCGGCGACCCCGGCCACGTCGATGCGGGTCAGCATGTGGTGGATGCCGTGACCAAACTCGTGGAACAGGGTGACCACTTCGTTGTGGGTGAACAGCGCCGGTTTGCCATCCACCGGACCGTTGAAGTTGCAGGTCAGGTAGGCCACCGGCTTTTGCAGTGAACCATCCTGACGGTAGCGACGACCCAGACAGACATCCATCCAGGCGCCGCCCTGCTTGTGTTCGCGGGCGTAGAGGTCGAGGTAGAAGCTGCCGCGCAGCTCGTCGTCGGCATCGAAGATGTCGTAGAAGCGCACGTCAGGATGCCAGGTGTCGATGCCGAGGCGCTCACGCACCTTCATGCCGAACACCCGCTTCACCACTTCGAACAGCCCTTTCACCACCTTGCTGGCGGGGAAGTAGGGGCGCAGCTGCTCATCGGAGATGGAGAACTTGTGCTGCTTGAGCTTCTCGGCGTAGTAGGCGAGATCCCAGGCTGCCAGCTCGCTCTGACCATGCTGCTCGGCGGCGAAGGTGCGGATCTCCTCCAGCTCGGCCTTGCCTTGTGGCAGGGATTTGGCCGCCAGATCGGTGAGGAAGCTCACCACCTGTTCGGTCTTGTCCGCCATCTTGGTGGCCAGGGAGAGCTCGGCATAGTTGGCAAAGCCCAGCAGCTGGGCCAGTTCGCGGCGCAGGGTGAGCAGCTCGCTCATGATGGCGGAGTTGTCCCACTTGCCCGCATTGGGGCCCTGATCGGAGGCGCGGGTGGTGAAGGCCTCATACATCTCGGCGCGCAGCTCGCGGTTGTCCGCGTACATCATCACCGGCAGGTAGGAAGGGATATCCAGAGTGAACAGCCACCCCTCTTTGCCTTTAAGTTCAGCCATCTGACGGGCAGCGGCACGCACGCTGTCGGGCAGACCGGCCAGTTCGGCTTCATCGGCCACCAGCTTGTGCCAGCCCTGGGTGGCATCCAGCACGTTGTTGCTGAAACGGGATGCCAGCTCGGAGAGGCGGGCCTGAATTTCGCCGTAACGCTGCTGCGCCTCGGCAGGCAGACCGATACCGGAGAGGCGGAAGTCACGCAGGGTATTCTGGATCTCCTTGCGCTGGGCGCCACTCAGCAGCGGGAAATCATCGCTCTGGGAGAGGGCCAGATAGGCCTGATAGAGCCCTTCATGCTGACCAACATAGGTCTGGAATTCGGAGAGCAGCGGCAGGCAGGCGTCATGGGCCTCGCGCAGTGCTTCGCTGTTGAGTACGGAGTTGAGGTGGCTGACCGGTGACCAGATCCGTGACAGGCGGTCATTTACCTCTTCCAGCGGGGCAATCAGGCTATCCCAGGTATGGGGATCACGCTGGGCCAGCACATCGCTGATCTTCTGCTTGCAGTCAGCAATCGCCTGAATCACGGCAGGCTGAACCTGCTCCGGCTTGATCTGGCTGAAAGGGGGCAGCGAATCCATTGTCAGCAAAGGGTTATTCATCCCGGTTACCTCTTGTTTGGTCTTGAACAGACCGCTTTAGCAGCTCTGTATGGCTTTCTAACATGTGGCCAAGCCACGCAATAATCAAGCGGGAATCCGCCGCAACCCTGTACTTTTCCAGCCATTGCGACCCGGATCTCTGCCGTTGCTGCAGATTTGCTATCAACAGCCAGTAACAGAATGAATCTGTGGGCCTTTTTTGGCTCTTACCGCTACTTTCAAGGGACAAAAAGTCGCCATTTACCGGCGCCACAGCTGCCAGCCAATTACCGTCATGCTCAATCATAGAAACGGACAAAATGTGGTGGCCGTAACAAATTATCAATATTTTTCAGTTAATTAGAATCAAAACCAACTATTGATTAATTTGTTTTCAAGCATCTATCATAGGCAACCTGCCATGCAGGTCACTTGATTCTCTGTGCTGCACAGAAATCGGGTGAAAAAGGCAAAGTGACCCGAAAGGGCGCGACGCAAAGCCACCGGTCTAAGGGAAAACACCTATGACAGCGGGGCTGCCCCCGGGGACGTCCGGTCACAACCGACGCCCCATTTGCACCGTACGGAGAGACGATGAACAAACTCAAATTATCCCTGCTTGGCTGCCTGCTCGGCATGGGCGCCCCCATGGCATATGCCGCCAGTGCCGGTCAGGCGATGGTCAACCCCCAGTCCGGCGTAGTGGTCGGCTACTGGCACAACTGGTGTGACGGCTCGGGCTACAAGGGCGGTATCGCCCCCTGCGTCAAGCTCGATCAGGTCAACCCGCAATACAACGTGGTCGATGTCTCCTTCATGAAGGTCTATGGCAGCGATCCCATCCCCACTTTCAAACTCGACCCGGCCATCGGCATGAGCGAAAGCCAGTTTATAGAGCAGATCGCCGAGCTGAACCGTCAGGGCCGTGCCGTGCTGCTGGCGCTGGGCGGTGCCGATGCACACATCGAGCTGCGCAAGGGTCAGGAGCAGGCCTTTGCCGACGAGATCATCCGTCTGGTGGAGACCTATGGCTTCGACGGGCTGGATATCGACCTGGAACAGGCCGCCATCACCGCCGCCGACAACCAGACCGTGATCCCGGCGGCCCTGCGTCTGGTCAAGGATCACTACCGCGCCCAGGGGAAAAACTTCCTCATCACCATGGCGCCGGAGTTTCCCTATCTGACCCAGACTGGCGCCTACATCCCCTATATCCGCAATCTGGAAGGCTACTACGACTGGATCAACCCTCAGCTCTACAACCAGGGTGGCGACGGTATCTACATCGATGGCATCGGCTGGATTGCCCAGAACAACGATGCCCTGAAAGAAGAGTTCATCTACTACATGGCGGATTCGCTGAGCAACGGAACCCGCGGCTTCTACAAGATCCCCCATGACAAGCTGGTGTTCGGCATTCCGACCAACATCGACGCCGCCGCCACCGGCTATGTGCAGGATCCGCAGAAGATCTACAACGCCTTCAACCGCCTGAAGAGCGAGGGGCAACCGCTGCGTGGCGTGATGACCTGGTCCATCAACTGGGACATGGGCCGCAACGCCGCCGGTCAGTCCTACAACGAATCCTTCATCAAGAGCTATGGCCCCTTCATCCACGATCAGGAGATCACTCCCCCGGTCGACAACGGCAAGCCGGTGTTTAGCGGCCTGAGCGATACCCGCATCAAGCAGGGCACCGCCTTTGATCCGCTGGAGGGTGTCAGCGCCAACGACAAGGAAGATGGCGACCTGACTGGCCAGATCCAGGTAGAAGGCTCGGTAGACAGCCAGCGCATCGGCCTCTACCCCCTCACCTACAAGGTGAGCGATCGCGACAACAACGTCACCGAGCAGGTACGTACCATCGAGGTCTACAGCATGAAGCCGGTGTTCAGCGGTGTCACCGACACCACGCTGGAACTGGGTACCCCCTTCGATCCGATGGCTGGCGTCAGCGCCCATGATGAAGAAGATGGCGACCTGACCGCCCAAATCAAGGTCAGCGGCAACGTCGACAGCAGCAAGGTCGGCCGCTACACCCTCACCTATCAGGTGAGCGACAGCTCCGGTCAGCAGGTAACCCAGCAGCGCAACGTGACCGTCAGGGAGCAGGGCGCCGTCTGTGAAAACAGCTGGGATGCCAAGAAGGTCTACGTGGGTGGCGACATCGTCAGCCACAACGGCAAGAACTGGCTGGCAGGCTGGTGGACCCAGAACGAAGAGCCGGGCACCACGGGTGACTGGGGCGTCTGGCGCGTACAGGGCGACAGCGACTGCGGCGGCACAACGCCACCCGCCGAAGGCAGCAGCGACTTCACCGTCAGCGCCATGGGCTCCGACTACACCATAGTCAACGGTCAGGTCAGCATCCGTTTCAACGTGACGACCGCCAACCCGGTCCAAATCACCGCGACCCTGGAGCAGAACGGCCGCAGCCACGGCACCACCAGCAGCCAAGTGAACGGCACCAGCACTCTGGTACTGCAGGGCAGCAATGTCACCGATGGCAGCTACGAAGTAGTCATCACCGGTCTGGCAGATGGCCAGCAGCCGGTGGTGCAACGCTTCCCGGTCACCCTGACCGAAGAGAACAGCGGCGGTGGCGAAGGTGACTACCCAGCCTATGCCCCCAACACCAGCTATCAGGCCGGTGATCGGGTCAGCAATGCCGGTGGCAACTACGAGTGCAAACCCTGGCCCTACAGCGGCTGGTGTGGCGGCTCGACCAGCCATTATGCACCGGGTACCGGCAGCGCCTGGAGCGATGCCTGGATCAAGCTCTGACCTTGCCCCAACCACTAACGGGGGCCGACAGGCCCCCGCCCATATCTTGCCCGTCGGCCACGCTGCCGATGGGCAGGATGCACTGACCCGGACGGGTTAGCCCCTCTCTTTTACATGCTTGCCAAGCACCAAAAAACGTCCAACAACAACCAAGATAAGGAAATCACCATGCCAAGAACCACCAAGCTTGCCACCCTGCTCGGTTTGCTGCTGTCGGCCCATGTCGTGGCCGATGAGCGCGAACAAGCCTATTTCAAACAAACCTATCAGGAGCACTACGAACAGATGACGGCGCGCCTCGCCGCGCTGCACCAGAGTGCGGCTGACGAGCAGAACGTGATCATCAAGGATGGCAAGCGACACCTTGCCATCAACGGCCTGCTCTACCCGCTGACAGCGGATAACCACATCCTGTTCGATCTGCCCAAACCCCACTTTTTCGACGAAACAGCCATTCGTAACGTCTTTGATTTCTTCGATGAGGAGTGGGAGCTGACCTGGTACGACGGTGGGGTCGTAGCAGTCAACAAACGCTTTGGCAACTATGACTACGGCAACGGCTGTCTGCTGGAGTACTTCCCCCACGGCCAGATCCAGAATGGCGAACGCACCCAGGTGGTGATGGAGACCAGCTCCTGCAGCGTCAACTCGTTTGCCACCTCGCTGCAATATCTGGACAAAGGCGAGGAGCTGACGGCCGACCAGCTGGGGCTGGACGCCAGCCTGATTACGGCGGTCGAGCGCTATCAGGATCGGCTCTATGTCAGCCAGAACGGCAATCCGGGCCATGTGGCCATTATCGATATCCCGAACCGCCAGCAGATTGGCGAGATCCGCGGCACCGCAACCGGCAGTGCCACGGCCTACAACCAGGTCAGCGAACTGTTTGTCCGCAACAACCTGCTCTACGTGGTCTCGCGCTACTCGCACCGGGTCGATATCTTCGATCTGGCCGATGAACATCGCCATGTCACCACCCTGGGAACCGGTCGGGATTCCGGCAGCAACAGCCTGCACCGCGCCCAGGCCGTCTTTGCCAATCAGGATTACGTGCTGGTGGCAGATGCGCTGAGCGAGATCAAGGTCTACCGCCAGCAGGATGTGACGCCGGAGAACAGCCTCAAGACCCCCATCGCCGGTCGGCTCGCCTTTGAAGGAAAATGCAGCCACCGTCTGGTGCAACTCCATCAGGTGGGTGACTATCTCCTGGCCCACACCGCCGGCAAAAACTACTACATCTATGACTTGCGCAAACTGGCTGATGCCATCGCCAGCAACACACCGCTGGCGCCTGAGCAGGTGATCGCCGACAGCAATCTGCAAAAAATCGACATGGATGGCGATCGGCTGGTGGTGAACTTCAAGGACCGCATCGAGTGGCATGATGCCGATACCCTGATCGCCAACGACTTTCAGTTCAAGAACCCGACCTTTACTGTCCGGGAGATCAACCAGCAGCCCGTGGCGGCGCTGAAAGATCTCCAGCTGGCGGGATCGGCGCTTGTCACCGCCAACGAGCGCGGCCTGGGTTTCAACCAGCTGCTGAGCAAGGAGATCAGCTTCACGGCCGACGAGCAGTTGCCGGCTCGCCCGCTGATCTTCGATCAGCTGATGCCGGCCGCAGTCAGCTACATACTGCGCAATGACGAACCCTACGAGGTGCTGATCGATCGCGCCCAGCGTTCGGTCAACATCAATTCGCTGGTCAAGACCGAGCTGCTTGATAACGACACGGTGCGCATCACCAACTATGCCGCCAGAGAGCTGCATGACATCAATATCGAGTCACGCCTGAACGGTATCAACAAGTGGCTGATCCTGGGCCAGCTCGATCGCCTGCCCGCCTATGCCCAAATCACACTGCCACTGAGCGCCTTTGGCGAGCAGGGACGCTTCAACAGCGCCAGCCGCGATGGTGTGTTTGATCTCAACAACCTGCTCGACAACAGCATCAATCTGCCCGCCCAGTTCGAGCACAGGTTCAGCTCCAACTCGGATCCGTTTGCCCAGAAGCTGGCACGCCTCAAGCCAAGCTGGAACGTGCGCTTCGCCACCAACACCAGCGGCTCCTGGCGCCCCATCAATGCCCTCTACGCCCGCGAATGGCTGATCATCGCCACCAACCTGGCCTACATGGTCTCGACCGAGGAGTTCAAACACGTCTGGTACAACTTCAAGGCGGTGAACGGCTACGAGATGTTCGGCAATGGCGGCAACAGCTATGTGCCGAACGGGATCTTTACGGCAGCCGATTATGACTACTACTACCACAGCCTGATGAAGCGCCCCTACCTCAACCTGGGGATCACCGCCATGGGGGGTGGGCTGGGGAGTGGTGGCATCACCGGGGTCGATACCTTTAACTTTGTCAGCCACTACTACGGCGGCTGGGGCATCATTGCCCACGAATTTGGCCACGGCTTCGATGGGAAGTCCTACAGCCATGAGAGCGCGTTTGCCCGTGGCAGCCACGGCTGGCATCCCTTGATGACGGGTATGGCCAACTACCATATCCGCAAGGGCGACCTGCCCTATCTGGACGATGATCTCAACGGTTTCCACAAGCCGGAAAACGACATCTATCGCTACAACTCGGTCAGCCAGGGGGCTCGCAAGCACCGCGCTGACAGCCACATGTACTATACCGACCACTACTTCATGCAATTCTCCACCATGCCGCAAGGCTGGGTAGCCAACGGCAGCGACTTCAGTGCCGGGCAGCTGGCGGCCCTGAACAATCAGGAGCGACTGCTGATGGGCTGGATCCCCAAGGAGTCGGAGAAAGGCAATCTCTGCCGGTTCACCTTCCAGGATGGCGAGCAGTACTACGGCTACGTCGAACAGCAGGCTGATGGTCTGCTCTGTGATGCCGGATCCCTGATCCGTTATCGTCAGCCCGATGGCCAGTTTGTGCCGCTGGTCTCGGCCATCAACCAGTTTGACTGGCTGTCACTCCACCACAAGGGCAAGCTGGATCAACCAGTGCTGCACCAGAATGGTCGCCAGCTCTGCTACAAGAATGTGGCGGGCTTTTACGGTATCGGCTTCGTCAATGACAACAAACAGTGCACCCAGTTGCCCAACGTCTATCAGACCAATGGCAAGCACTGGCTGACCAGCTCCGGCTGGACCGGTCTGACCTACCTGAGCGGAGACTTCATCCTGCCCACGACCGGTAGCAGCAGTGACTTCACCGTCACCGACCTGGCGTCTGAATATTCCATCGTTAACGGCGCGCTCGACTTCAGCCTGACGCTGACCACCGCCAACCCGGTGACCGTCACCGCGACCCTGTTGCAGGATGGCAATCCGGTCGCTACCGGCAGCGCTCTGATCGATGGTCAGGGTTCCCTGCAGCTGACGCAGTCAGGCCTAGCGGCCGGCAGTTACGAGCTGTTGCTGGCGGGCATGGCGGAGGGGAGCAAGCAGGGCTTCGAGCGCCGCTTCACCCTGACGTTGGTGGAACAGGCTCCAGGTGGTGACAGTGACGGTGGTAACGGCAGCTACCCGGCCTATGTTGCGGGCACCGCTTATCAGAGTGGTGAACGGGTCAGCAATGCCGGTGGCGACTACGAGTGCAAACCCTGGCCGTACAGCGGCTGGTGTGGCGGCTCGACCAGCCACTATGCCCCGGGTACCGGCAGCCACTGGAGCGATGCCTGGACCAAGCTGTAATCAGCCGCTCGTGACCAAACGAGAGCCATAACGACAGAGGGGGAGCCATCGGCTCCCCCTCTCGTTTCTCTCTTCAACCCGGCTTAACGGGCATCTTCCTTCAGCCACTGCGCCACGCGCTTGGCGAAGTAGGTGAGGATGCCATCGGCCCCGGCCCGCTTGAAGCAGAGCAGGGACTCCATGATGGTCTCCTTCTCTTTCAGCCAGCCGTTCTGGATCGCTGCCATGTGCATGGCGTACTCGCCGCTCACCTGATAGGCGAAGGTCGGCACGCCGAACTGATCCTTCACCTGACGAACCACGTCCAGATAGGGCATACCTGGCTTGACCATCACGCTGTCGGCCCCTTCCTGAATATCCAGCGCCACTTCGTGCAGGGCTTCGTTACTGTTGGCCGGATCCATCTGATAGGTGGCCTTGTTGCTCTTGCCGAGGTTGCCGGCAGAGCCAACCGCATCGCGGAACGGGCCGTAGTAGCAGGAGGCGTACTTGGCGGAGTAGGCCATGATCTGGGTGTTGATGAAGCCGTTCTCTTCCAGCGCGGCGCGGATGGCACCGATGCGGCCATCCATCATGTCGGACGGCGCGACTATATCGACCCCGGCTTCGGCGTGGGAGAGCGCCTGCTTGATCAGGATCTCGGTGGTGATGTCGTTCAGCACATAGCCTTCGTCATCTATGATGCCGTCCTGACCGTGGGTGGTGAACGGATCGAGCGCCACGTCGGTGATGACCCCGAGCTCCGGGAAGCGGGCCTTGAGGGCACGCACGGTGCGCTGGGCCAGTCCGTTCGGGTTGTAGGCCTCTTCCGCCATCAGGCTCTTGCTCTCCAGCGGAGTGACCGGGAACAGGGCAATGGCAGGTACGCCCAGCTCCACCAGCTCGGCTGCTTCCTCCAGCAACAGATCGATGGAGAGACGCTCCACCCCCGGCATGGAGGGAACGGCTTCCCGACGGTTCTCCCCCTCCAGCACGAACACCGGATAGATGAGATCGTTGACGGTCAGTACGTTCTCGCGCACCAGACGACGGCTGAAATCATGTTTGCGCAGACGGCGCAGGCGGCGGCCCGGAAAGGCGCCCGGAAGAGTTGTAGCCATGAATCACTCCTGGAGAGGAAGTTGGAAGAACGCGGCGGAGGTGGCCCGGGTGTGGGCCAGCAAGGCCTCGGGCGCTTCACCACGACAGGCCGCCACCACCTGGGCGATGTGCGGCAAAAAAGCGGGTTCGTTGCGTTTCGGGCGAGGTTTCAGATCCCGCGGCACCAGATAGGGGGCATCGGTCTCGATCATCAGCCGACCGGCCGGAATGCGAGCCACCTGTTCGCGCAGCAGCTGACCGCGGCGCTCGTCGCAGAGCCAGCCGGTCACCCCGATATGCAGCCCCAGCGCCAGACACTCGTCCAGCTCCTCGTCGGAACCGGTGAAGCAGTGCAGCACGGCTCCCGGTAGTTTCGGCAACCAGGGACGGAGGATCTCGATAAAGCGGGCGTGGGCATCGCGACAGTGGAGAAACACCGGCATTCCAAGCTCGGCGGCCAGTGCCAGCTGGGCGTCGAATACCGCATCCTGCACCGGACGGGGGGAGAAGTCGCGGTTGTAGTCGAGACCGCACTCGCCGATAGCCACCACCTGCGGCAAGGCTGCCAGCTCGCGCAAGGCGGGCAGGGTCGCCTCATCGACACTCTTGGCATCGTGAGGGTGTACCCCGGCAGTGGAGAAGCAGTAGCCCGGCCAACGGGCGGCCAACCCGGCGCTCTCGCGGCTGCCAGCCAGATCGGTACCGGTGAGGATCAGCGCTTCCACTCCGGCGGCACGGGCACGGGCCACCAGCTCAGCCTGCTCGCCGGCGAACTGGCTGCTGGTCAGGTTTAAACCGATATCGATCATGGGATGAGACGTTCCGAACAAAAGGAATACATATCAGGTATTTGAAAACCATCTACCGAATGGGGTCTTACCATACGCCTCGAACGGGAGCATGAAAAGAGGAAGGGAGCCTCAGCTCCCCTCGTTCTGCTATTCCTGCGGACGTCGTCATCCTCTCGCCATCCGGCAAACAGGTGACGAACAGAGCCTCAGCTCTCCCCATCCGGTTGTTCCTGTTGCTCTTCATCTTCTTTCTTCACGTAGAAGCGGGCAAAGAACAGACCTATCTCCCACAGCGCCCACATCGGGATGGCGAGCAGGGTCTGGGAGAAGACATCAGGCGGCGTCAGCAGCATGCCGACCACAAACACCCCGACGACAACGTAAGGACGTTTCTCCTTCAGGTTTTGCGGTGTGGTCACGCCGGTCCAGCAGAGCAGTATGGTAGCCACCGGAATTTCGAACGCCACCCCGAACGCGAAGAACAGGGTCAGTACGAAGTCCAGATAGCTGGCGATATCGGTCGCCACCGTCACCCCGGCAGGGGCGGTACTGGTGAAGAAACCGAACACCAGCGGGAACACCACGTAGTAGGCGAACGCCATGCCCGCATAGAACAGCACGGCACTGGAGGCGACCAGCGGCATGATCAGCCGCCGTTCATGCTGGTACAGACCGGGGGCGATAAAGGCCCAGGCCTGATAGAGCAGATAGGGGATCGCCACGAAGAAGGAGACCACCAGGGTCAGCTTGATCGGCGTCAGGAAGGGGGTCGCCACATCCGTCGCGATCATGCTGGTCCCTTCCGGCAACTGGCTGAGCAGCGGCTGGGCCACGAAGTCGTAGATGTTGTTGGAGAAGTAGATCAGCGCCAGAAACACCACGAGGATGGCAGTAATGGAGCGCAGCAAACGGGTTCTCAGCTCAACCAGATGGCTGATCAGGGGTTGTTCGGCCTGACTCATGGCTTCACCTCCCCTTTTACTGCGGAATCGCTGACCGGCACCGGCTCACTCTCTCGCTGGCTATTGACCGGCGGCACGTCGTGGCTCAGCTGCACCGCAGGCTCCACCGGCGTGGCAGGCTCAGCCTGGGCGACCAGATCGGGGCGCGGCGGACGGATCTCGTTCTCCACCTGATAGGGGCGATTGACCGACTGGGCCGCCGCTTTGAGCTGTTCGATGGACTCCTGCAGCTCGGGGCTCAGGTTGCTCATCTGCAACTGTTCGGCCTTCTTGAGGTCGTTATGCAGTTCTTGCAACTTGAGCTCCTGCTCCAGCTCGGACTTGACCGAGTTCGCGGTCGAACGAATGAGGCGGATCCAGTGGGTAGCCGTGCGGATGGCAACCGGCAGCCGCTCGGGCCCCAGTACCACCAGTGCTACCACACCGATAACGACCAGCTCCCAAAAACCGATATCGAACATGGCTTAGGCCTGGTCTTTGTCTTTCTGTTTGGCGGTCTCACTGCTCTGAGTGGCCGCTTCGTTCAGCTGTTTCGGGGGAAACTCGGCATCTTTCTGCTCGGCCTTTGCATCAGCCGGCTCGTCGGAGAGGGCTTTCTTGAACCCTTTGACCGCCGCGCCCAGATCACCGCCAATGCCGCGCAGTTTCTTGGTACCGAACAGCAGCACGACGATGACTGCAATGATCAACAATTGCCAAATACTGATACCACCCATGATTTTCTCTCCAGAACAGGCGCCTGACGGCGCGGTTGTTGATTAATGGGAACGGGTTCGCAACCAGCCGACCAGCCAGCAGAGGGCTGCACCGGCGAGACTGGCTTGTCCCCACTCAATGTGTTGTTTTTGGGTCAGCAAGAATACACCCGCCAATAGTAGGCTGGCTCCAACCCCTAAGAGGTAGCGGGCCTGCCCCTGCCGACGGCTGTGACGGCGGAACTCGGCAAACATCTGGTCGAAATGACGCTGCTGATGACGGGTCTGGCGCAGAGTCTCATAGACCAGCTCCGGCAGCTCCGGCAGCTTCTCCGCCCAGAATGGCGCCTTCTCCTTGATGGCGTTCAATACCGACTTGGGCCCCACCTGTTCGTGCATCCAGTTTTCGAGGAACGGCTTGGCGGTCTGCCACAAATCGAGCTGCGGGTAGAGCTGACGCCCCAATCCTTCCACATAGAGCAGGGTCTTTTGCAGCAGCACCAGCTGCGGCTGCACCGTCATATGGAAGCGACGGGCGGTGTTGAACAGGTTGAGCAGCACGTGACCGAACGAAATTTCGGAGAGCGGCTTCTCGAAGATGGGCTCCAGCACGGTGCGGATGGCAAACTCGAACTCGTCCACCTTGGTGTCTGCCGGTACCCAGCCCGACTCCACGTGCAGCTCAGCCACACGGCGATAGTCACGGTTGAAGAAGGCGAGGAAGTTCTCCGCCAGATAGCGTTTATCTTCCCGATTGAGGGTACCGACGATGCCGCAGTCGATACCGATCCAGAGCGGGTTTTCCGGATGTTCGTAAGAGACGAAGATGTTGCCCGGGTGCATATCGGCATGGAAGAAGCTGTCGCGGAACACCTGGGTGAAGAAGACCTCTACCCCGCGCTCGGCCAGCAGCTTCATGTTGGTGCCGTTGGCTTCCAGCGCCGGTATATCGGAGACCGGAATACCGTAGATGCGCTCCATCACCAGCACCTGCTCGCGGCAGAGGTCGGTGATGATTTCAGGCACATAGAGCGCCTCGGAGCCGGTGAAGTTGCGGCGTAGCTGGATGGCGTTGGCCGCTTCGCGCATCAGATTCAGCTCGTCGAGGATGGTCTTGCGATACTCCTCCACCACCTCGATGGGGCGCAGCCGCGCGCTCTGGGGCACGAAGCGGGCCACCAGACGGGCCAGCGCCTGCATCAACCGCAGGTCAGCCTCGATGACAGGCTCGATGTCGGGACGGATCACCTTGATGACGATCTCGCGGCCACTCTCCTTCAAGCGGGCGGTATGCACCTGCGCGATGGAGGCCGACGCCAGCGGCGTCTCGTCAAAGTCATCAAACAGGGTTTCGATGGGACAACCCAGGCTCAGCTCGATCTGCTGGCGCGCCGCCTGACCACAGAAGGGGGGCACCCTGTCCTGCAGCAGGGCCAGCTCCTCGGCGATATCCGGCGGCAGCAAGTCACGCCGGGTCGAGAGCATCTGACCAAACTTGATGAAAATGGGGCCGAGCGCCTCAAAGGCGAGGCGGATACGGGCGCCACGGCTGAGATCAGGTTGCTTGTTCTTGAGCCAGAACAGGGAGCGACGGGCCAGACGACCCGGCCAGGGCTGATAGCGGGCGGGCACCAGTTCGTCGATGCCCTGCTCCAGCAGGATGGTGATGATGCGATAGAGGCGTTTGAACTCCTTCGGGGTCATCAGGTCACCTGCTGTTCGAAGCGGGCCAGCCGCAGTTCGACGGCCTTGAGCTGCTGGGCCAGCACCTCGACGTCATCGTTGAAACTAGCCACTTCCAGCGGGCCGGGGGCGAGGCGGGCCTCTTCGGTCAGATATTCCGCCAGCTGGCTGCGGGTGCGGCACAGCTCGCGACCGACCAGGCGACGCGCCTGACGGGCACCGCTGAACAAGGTGTGGGCCAGCACGTCGCCGGTATAGCGCGACAGCTCCTCTTCCCAGTCGATATCCAGCTCACCCAGCAGCACGCTGAATGCCTGTACCAGCTGGGGATCACCGCTCAGATCCAGCTTCTCCTCGCGGATATAGCGGGTCAGAGCGGACGGGTCTTTCAGCAGACCGAGGGCGGTCAGCGACAGGCTGAGCACCGCATCGGCCTCCCCTTCATGCTGGGCCAGCACATCCAGTCGACGCTCGGAGAAGACGAACCAGAGCGGCTTGAGTTCACGCAGCTCCAGCTTGAGCACCTTGCCCACCAGTTTGCGCAGCCGCTCCGGGCTCTGTTTGTCCAGCGCCAGCAACTGGTTGAGGCTGGTTTCGATCACCGCGGTGACCATGGCATCCATCGGCATAGGCAACCTTAAAACTTGTAACCGCGGTGCAGGGCGACCACACCCTGAGTCAGATTGAAGTACTCCACCTGCTCGAAACCGACATTTTCCATCATGCCTGCCAGAGTCTGCTGATCCGGGTGCATGCGGATGGACTCTGCCAGATATTTGTAGCTTTCACTGTCGTTCGCGACAATTTCGCCCATTTTCGGCAGCAATTTGAAGGAGTAGAGATCATAGAGCTTGGCGATCACTTCACTGACCGGCTTGGAGAACTCCAGCACCAGCAGACGGCCACCCGGCTTGAGCACCCGGAACATGGAGGCGAGCGCCTTGTCCTTGTCGGTGACGTTGCGCAGGCCGAAACCGATGGTAATCACATCGAAGTGGTTATCCGGGAAGGGGAGCGCCTCGGCATTGGCCTGCACGTAGGAGACGTTGTTGGCGACCCCCAGATTGCGCAGCTTGTCGCGGCCCACTTTCAGCATGGAATCGTTGATATCCGCCAGCACCACCTGACCAGTCTCGCCGACGATGCGGGAGAACTTGGCGGTCAAGTCACCGGTACCTCCGGCCAGATCCAGCACCTTCTGGCCCTTGCGCACACCGGAACAGTCGATGGTGAAGCGCTTCCACAGGCGGTGGATGCCGAACGACATCAGATCGTTCATCAGATCATACTTGGCTGCCACCGAATGGAAGACACCTGCTACCAGAGTTTCCTTCTCGGTCGCGGCCACGGTTTTAAAGCCAAAATGCGTTGTCGTTGCTTGTTCTGACATCCCTTAAACACCCATAGAGCAAAGAATGGCCGCCAGTTTACCAGAGCCACTGGCGTCCGGACACCTTAAACCCGGCTCGCAACCAACTGCATGCCCAGCACCACCATGGCCAGACAGAGGAAGAGATTGAGACCGATATTGAGCAGCGCTTTCAGATAGGCTCCATGTTGAGCCAGCACTACCGTATCGAGGGCAAAGGAAGAAAACGTGGTCAGGGCACCGAGGATCCCCACCATCAGCAGCGGCTTCATCGGGTGTTCTACCACATGACCGTGGCTGATGAGGGCGAACGCTACCCCCATGATGAAAGAGCCCACCACGTTGACCACCAGAGTCCCGTAAGGAAAGTGGCGCCCCAGCAGCAAGGCCATCAGTTCGGCAATCCCAAAACGAAGGCAGGCGCCGATGGCGCCCCCTGCAGCAACATAGAACCAGGTTTGCATGGTGTCACTCCCTCAGGGTCAGACCGCCATTATGTCGCAATGGCGGCCCTTGTGCCCAGAGGCGGAACTAATCGTCATCCAGCCTGATTGAAATCTCAGCGGCGAAAATCGATGGGCTCTGGCTCACCCAGCACGATTTCGGTCTGGGCCGGGCGGGTCTGGGCAATCACCTTGCCGTGGCGGATCGAGTAACGCACCGGCACCTGACGGCGCACCGCATCGAAGCCGTTGTCGGCAGGCAGGATCAACAGGTTGGCCGGTTTGCCCACCTCTATGCCATAACGATCCTGCACGTTCAGGGTGCGGGCGCTGTGGCTGCTGATCAGCTTCAGACCGTCGTTGATCTGCTCGTAACCCATGATCTGGCAGACATGCAGCCCCATGTGCAGAACCTGCAACATGTTGGCGGTGCCCATGGGGTACCAGGGATCGAACACGTCATCGTGACCGAAGCAGACGTTGATGTTCGCCTCCAGCATCTCCTTCACCCGGGTAATACCGCGGCGTTTGGGATAGGTATCGAACCGCCCCTGCAGGTGAATGTTCACCAGCGGATTGGCCACGAAGTTGATATCTGCCATCTTCAGCAGCCGGAACAGGCGGGAAGCATAAGCGCCATTGTAGGAGTGCATGGCAGTGGTGTGGCTGGCCGTCACCCGATGGCCGATACCCCGCTCGTAGGCCAGGGTTGCCAGCGTCTCGATAAAGCGGGACTGCTCGTCATCGATCTCGTCGCAGTGCACATCGACCAGAACCTGATACTTCTCCGCAAGATCGAAGATGTAATGCAGACTTTCGACCCCATATTCCCGGGTAAACTCGAAGTGGGGGATCGCGCCAATCACGTCAGCCCCCAGCTTGAGCGCCTCCTCCAGCAGTGCCTTGCCGTTGGGGTAGGAGAGGATCCCCTCCTGCGGGAAGGCGACGATCTGCAGCTCGACCCACTCCTTCATCTCCTCCCGCACCTCCAGCATCGCCTTGAGCGCCACCAGATTGGGGTCGGAGACATCGACATGAGTACGCACAAACTGGATGCCGTTGGCGATCTGCCACTTCAGCGTCTGGATGGCACGCTGTTTCACATCCTCATGGGTCAGCAGCGCCTTGCGCTCGGCCCAGCGCTCGATCCCCTCGAACAGAGTGCCGGAGAGATTCCAGCTCGGCTCGCCCGCCGTCTGGGTGGTATCGAGGTGAATGTGGGGTTCGATAAAGGGGGCAATCGCCAGACCGCCCTCCCCGTCCAGCACCCGACCGGCGACGGCATGTTCGTCATGGGGTTCGATGGCGGTGATGACCCCATCCTGACAGCGGATCTGCCAAAACCCTTCCCGATCGGCCAAACGAATATGTTGAATCAGCATTTGTTAGCTTCCTGTACCAGAACCGGCCGCTGGGTGAGGCGAACCAGAATGAAATAGGTGAAGGCGGCGCCCAATACCGCGTTGAGTGGCACTATGCCCGGCAACCACTTGCCGACAGCCACCCCGACTGCCGTGGCGACCAGCGCCTGCCAGCGCACCGTCTCGAACTGCTGATCGGCAAATTGACGGTAACGCTCACGATTGAGCAGGAAATCCATGATGATAATGCCACCGATCGGCGGAATTGCCGTACTCAAAAAGGCCAGCCAGCCGACAAAGTTGTTGTAAAGCCAGAGGGCGCAAGCCGTACCGATGAGGCCGTTGATCACGCTGAGGGGCTTGCTCTTGAGGCCGGTAATGTTGGCAAAACCGAGGCCGGAGGCATAGAGCGCGTTGTCGTTGGTGGTCCAGATATTGAGGCCCAGCACCAGAATGGCGGGGATCAGCAGTCCCTGCATCAGCATCACTTCCGAGATATCGGCCTGACCGGTCACGGCCGCACCGGCTGCGCCGAAGACGAACATTAGCGTGTTGCCCAAAAAAAACGCCACCATGGTAATCATGACAGCGCCCCAGGGTTTGCGACCAAAGCGGACAAAGTCGGCGGTCAGAGTTCCTGCACTGATAAAGGAACCGACCACCATGGTCAACGCCGTGGTGAACTCGATGGGATTGCTTGGTTGTACCTGCTGCAGTGCAGCCATGCCACCGGTCGAGGTCACCGCCAGCCAGACCGAGTAGCCACCAAGCAGTGCAATGGCCGGTACGGCCACAAAGCTCAGCACCATCAAAGCCGAGATCCCGAAGTAGACGGTCACCGTCATCAACATGCCCGAAATGGCGATCAGCCAGTTCACATCTATGCCGGTCGCCTTCTGCACCGGCAGGGCAAACATCGCCACGCCCACGCCAAACCAGCCGACCTGAGTACCGCCCAGCAGCAGGGATGGCAGCCAGGAACCTTTGACGCCGAAGGAGTATCGCGCCAGCAGATGGGTAGAGAGACCGGTTGAAGCACCGATATAACCGAGACAGGCAGTATAGATCCCCAGCAACAGGTTGCCGATCAGTACCGCCTTGATGAAGTCGTCAAACACCAGACCGGTACCCAGCGCACCGCCGGTCCACATGCTGGCAGAGAAGAACGTCAGGCCAAGCATCACCAGCATCAGCGAAAGCACACCTTTGCGCCCTTTGGCGGGTACCGCCCCCAAACAGTATTCGTTATCCTGCGCCATGCTCTCTCCACGTAATAGGCAAAACGCGCCGGATTTTACACGTAAAACGTTTTACGTCAATCAATCATGGTTAAATCTCTGGATAAAACCATCAATAGCAGTCAAATGAGTAACACATTAGGACTCAAACCAGCAGATAAACAGTGTCGGCTGCAAGCAGAAGGGGGGCGGGAATAGGGAATGTAAGGGGATATCAAAAAATGACGGATGCAAAAAAGCCTCCCTTTTCAGGGAGGCTTTCTATTTAATGGTGCTGATACCCAGAATCGAACTGGGGACCTCATCCTTACCAAGGATGCGCTCTACCGACTGAGCCATATCAGCACACTAACCGGTAAAGA
>NZ_JBFODM010000066.1:0-35513 GCF_040908325.1 Aeromonas sp. R4-1 | reverse complement strand
ATATCATGTCGATGTTTATTAATACCAATGTGTCCTCGCTGAACTCTCAGCGGAACCTGATGAATACAAATAAGGCGCTGGATACCGCCTACCAACGCCTCTCCTCTGGCTTGCGGATCAACAGTGCCAAAGATGATGCGGCCGGTCTGCAGATCTCCAACCGTTTGACCTCCCAGATCAACGGTTTGAACCAGGGTAACCGTAACGCCAATGACGGTATCTCTCTGGCACAAACCGCTGAAGGGGCGATGGAAGAGATCACCGGTATGTTCCAGCGGATGCGGGTGCTGGCCGAGCAGTCAGCCAACGGCTCCAACACAAATGCTGACCGTTCTGCGCTGCAACAAGAAGTCAAACAGTTGGCAACTGAAATTAACCGGATTGCCAAAGATACTACTTTTGGTGGGACCAAGTTGCTGGACGGCACCTATAAAGGGGTTTTCCAGGTAGGGGCGGATGCCAAACAAACCATCAGTTTTTCACTGACTCAAGCCAATGGTTTTAGTATTTCAGGCATAAATGCCGCCGCTTCAGCCGCTGGAGGATTCGCTTCAATTGCGACGTTGTCTATCTCAACCCAGGATAACGCACAGAGTGTGCTCGGTGCAGTGGACAAGATGATAGCCGGGGTAGACCGGAAACGGGCTGAGCTGGGTGCAATCCAGAATCGGATGGAGTCGACCATTCGCAACCAGGCAAATATCGCCGAAAACCTCTCATCTGCCCGGTCTCGGGTACGTGATGCGGACTTTGCAGTAGAGACGGCGACGCTGACCCAGTACAACATTTTGCAGCAGGCAGCCTCCACCGTATTGGCGCAGGCAAACCAGCGCCCTAATGGCGCGCTCTCGCTGTTACGTTAATACTGATTATGGGTACTAGGAGGCTATTATGTCGACCGATTTAAATGTAGGCGTTAGCTCCTCTCCTGTTGTAGGGCGTAGTGATAACGGCAGCCGGGAGGCTGCTGTTTTTGCATCGACCAATCCGAAACTGGAGGGCAACGTGACTACACGACCCATTGGTGGAGCAGGATCAAATGAAGCTGAATCAAAAGGGGCATCTCTGCGCGCTCTAAGTTCCTCGGTAAATGATTTAAGGCAGCAGAAGGCTGATTTGGAAAAACAGGTACAAGAATTGCAAGAGGCTGTTGCAACAAAGGGCTGGTACTTGAATATTAGTCAGGATAAAACAGCCGGTAAAACGGTGATTAAGTTGCATGACAAGGAAACTGGGGATCTGATCAGGCAAATACCAAGTGAGGAAATGTTAAGCATATCTCGGCGGTTCAAGGAGCTTGAGTTGGCCAAGAGAATTGATGGTGCTCAGCAAATAGGCCTCTTGTTTGATCAGTCAATCTGAACAGGTGGTAGCCTGATCTCATATGGGGAGATATTGAAATGGCGAGTATAAGCTCAGCAGGTGTAGGGTCCAATTTGCCACTTAATGATTTGATCCAGGCAGAGTTAAGTGCCAAAAAAACACAATTTGAAAGGCGCATTGTGGGCCGTGAAACTCGCCTGAACAGCAACCTTTCTGGTATAGGTCAACTCAAGTCAGCTATCAGTACCTTTAATTCTGCATTACAAAAACTGGCTAAACCAGCAGATTTTTCTGGTAACAAGGTGACGATTGGCCAGTCTGCAGATAATCAGCTACTGGCATTTACGGCAACCAATAAAGCCAATACTGGAAATTACAATATTGCAGTTAAGCAGCTTGCCACTGGCAGTTCTTTTATTTCGGCTGATAACGCATTTACATCTTCCTCCGATATTGCAACGTTATCTGCTGGTACATTGACATTTAGTGCTGGGGGGAAAACCCTTAATGTTGATTTGGCCGCTAATGACACCTTACTCGACATGCGGAATAAAATTAATAGTGCATCTAATAATTTCGGCGTCTCTGCGAATATTATAAATGTCGATGGTAAGTCACGACTTGTTATTGAGTCATCCGTGAGTGGCCAAGGTAATGATTTACAGGTGGCAGCCAGTAATGCGGACTTACAGCGTTTTTCAACCAGTGATCCTGCATCTGTTATGGGAAGCCAAAAAAATGCAAAAGATGCAATAGTTGAAATCGACGGCCTGGAAGTTAATAGTGCTACGAATAAATTTGACAATGTGATCCAAGATACGTCGTTTACCGTGTTACAATTGAGTGAAAAAGATGCGGCGAATAACTATAAAACAACCAAGGTAACCGTAGAACAGGATAAAGGAAAAACCAAGGAAAATATTGAGGCGTTCGTTAAATCATATAACGCTTTGATGGATACTATGGATACACTGGGTAAGCGACCAACGATAGTGGGTGGCGAGCGACTGGGGGATTCAGGTCCTCTAGCTGGCGATCAAACTCTCAATGGTGTTAAGAGCCTTTTATTCAAAGAGCTCTCATTATCTACCGTAGACAACGACTCACTTTTTAATGTGGGCATTAACATTGATAAAAAAGGACGTTTGTCTATTGATAATGCAAAATTGACAAAAGTGATGGATGAGAATTTTGGTAAGTTGGAAAGTGTCTTTTCTGGTGAAACCGGGTTGGCGAAGAGACTTGATTCACAATTGAACGAATATACTAAGTCCGCAGGCTCTCTTGATAAAAGACGTGATAGTCTTGAACGGGATGTCAGGTCAATTAAACAGGAACGTGTAGATTTTGATGCTTATCTTACTAAGTACGAAGAGGGGTTGCGCCAGAAGTATGCCCGCTTGGATGTATTGGTTGCCAGGATGAATTCATCTATGGGTAGCTTGACTACCTTGGTTAATATGAACAAGAAGTCCTAAACGGATAGTTTTTGAGAGGTTATCATGTACAACAAATCACTTGGCGTCTATAAGAAAAATTCACTTGAAGCTGAGCTGTCTGTTGCAGATCCACACAAGGTTATTCAGTTGTTAATGCAAGGTTTTTTAGAAAGAGTCGCTCAGGCTAAAGGTGCAATTGAGCGCAGTGATTATCAGTTAAAAAGCGATCGTATTTCATCGGCAAATGCAATTTTAAATGGATTGAAAGATAGCCTTGATATGTCTCAAGGTGAAATATCAGAAAGATTATTCTCTCTTTATGAATATATGGGTGAACGTCTGCTGGATGCTAGCGTAAAAATGGAGGTGTCACCTCTGGATGAGTCTATGAAACTTATGTTAATGATCAAAGAGTCTTGGGATAAGATACCTGATCAGGAAAAGCAAAAAGCGTATACTATCCGGCAATCACTTGGGGATTTATAGGTTTTATCGTGGCATATAAACAGTTGCTTGACGCGTTGCAGCGTAATACAGCGCACATATTAACATATGTGGAATCGGAAAGTTTTGATACCCTTGATGAACTATTTGATGAGAGAGAAGCAATCATCTCTTCTCTCTATTTTGCCAATGGATGGGAGGAGCGTCATTTAGAACAGCTTGATAGCATATTAAATGCAAGTATTATAGTGAAAAAGAAACTGGAAGAGGCAAAGCAAATAGTACAGAAGGAAGTCTTTTCTATCAGTAAAAAAAACAAAGCAATTAATCACTATAAAGCAAACGAAATTTAATTATAATCAGCGTGGTGACTGGGAGGGGATATGATTAAGCCTGAAGAGATACTAGCAAAAATAACACAAGATGCTGAGCGAATAATGCTTCAGGCTGAGCAAGAGAAAGCAATGGCTGAAGTTTTGCCTATTCGTTTTGAGCAAAATATGGTTGCGTTCTCTAAATATATACCATCTATACACAAGGCTTTTATAAATTATAAAGTACAAAGAGAATTTAGATTTTTCTGCACTGAAAATGGAATTCCTAATCTAGCGTGGATAGATGAAAATGTAGCTATTTATGGCGATGACCCATATTATCAATGCCAGCAACAAATAAAGCATATGATGTCCTCTAGTGCTAGTGGTGGTATTCGCTTTGGAACAGAGAAAAATTTTTTTAATCAAATTCATATTGATTATTTAAATCAACTTGCTGAGCTTTTGGCAAAGAAAAGAAGTGAATACAGTCCCCTTCAGCAAGTCCCTGAATCAATGCCATTCATGATGATGTTTGGTGTAGGTTTAGGATATCAGCTAGGTTATTTATATGAAACCTGCAAGGTTGCCAATTTGTTTGTTTTTGAACCTGATCTAGATCTGTTTTATGCTTCACTCTATGCTTTTGATTGGGCATCTTTACTTGATTACATTATGGCAGAGAATCTCAGGCTCCATATTTTTTTAGGGCAGGATCAAGATAACTTGATGAATGATGCACTACATGCTATTCACAAAGCTGGGCCATTTATTGCCGCGGCCCCTGTCGGACTAGTGCACTACCCATCAGAAATTATTGAACATCTTGTCGCTAAAATGAAAAAAGAGTTCTTTCTTTTTACTATGGGCTGGGGATTTTTCGACGATAATATGTTAGCTCTCTCGCATAGCGTTGAAAACATTTCAAAAGGTATTCCATTTTTAGTCAAAGGTAAGAGTCTGCCTAATAAATATAACACTGTACCAGTATTCATTATAGGTAATGGTCCATCGTTAGATGCCACCATTCCATATATAAAAGAGAATAAAAATAAAGCCATATTAATATCATGTGGTAGCAGTATTTCAGCGCTGCACAAAGAAGGGATTAAACCTGATATATATGTAACCATAGAAAGAACGAAAGCGGTACCAGATTTCATCGCATTGATTAATGATGAAGATTATCTTAAAGATATATTGTATATAAGTACTGATCTCACTCACCCTGATTGCCACCAGTTTTTTAGACGTAGCCTTTTAGCATTCAAGCCTAACGAGCCAATGCTATCTCTTGCTAGTATTAATTTCGAAGAGATTCAAGGATTTGATTATTTTAGTCATGTTAACCCTTTGGTTGGAAATACGGGAATTTCAGTTGCGGCCCGCTTGGGATTCAAAGAGATATACCTTTTTGGTATCGATAATGGTCATTATGACAGTGAGCATCATCATTCCAGGTTAAGCTCTTATTATGATGATAATGGCGCCCCTATTGCTGCATTACAACGTCTTGCGACAGCTGGGTCTGATCAGGTAATTCCTGGTAATTTTGGTGGGGAAGTTATCTCTAGCAAAATGTTTGTTACTTCAATCAGAGTCATGGAACGGCTTATAAGGGAATATTCTGGCACAAACTTCTTTAATACCTCCCATGGGGCAAAAATAGAAGGCGCCGATGCTTTAGATATAAAAGAAAATCAGTTTGGTGAGCTCCCAATTTCCTTTAATAAGATTGATATTATTGAGTTCATTGCGGCGGAGGTCTTCAAACCACTTAATATTGATAGATCCAGGGTGGCTTCGGCTCTTGATGTTGATTATTTCAACTTCTTTATCGATAAGGTTCTCTTGGAGTGGAAAGAACCTTTACTATCACGTGCTGACGTTGTCAATAGAATGATGAGGCAATTTGAGTATTTACTGATGATAGAAAACAGTAGACAATGTCATATCTCCAGGGTTCTAATCGGTACATTCAATTATTTATTTAGTTTCCTCATCACTTTTTGTCATGCTTTCGCGGATGAAGAGGAAACGTTGGAGGCAGTAAGTGATGCACTTGAAATATTTAATGCGTATCTATTGAAAGCCAAAGAGTTATACCCTCAGGCGCTTGATAGTCCTGACAAAGTAGATTGTGAAATTATTAGTCTATATCGCAGTAACTAATTATAAGCCCAAGTTTTACTTGGGCTTTATATTATCATATTTACGTGACTCAATCAGTTATCACAATGCTTTTCGTATTGTATTTTGGCATATCAGAAACAGGATTACCCATAATTAGTAGTTACCACAAAACCTGGCAGCGACCAAACTTGGGGGATTGAGGTATGGATAAATAAAATAGATGTAGCCATGATGACCTACCTGAAATAGAATAATGGTTCAGAATGGCTGCTCATCATCAAGCAAAAATACTAAATACAGCTGCGAAATGACGGTGGAGTGTGTCTTATTATAAAGAAAAACCGTCATCCACGACAATATTTTGTCCGGTCACATATCTGGATTGATCTGATAATAGAAACATAACGCTACCTACAACATCTGAAACATCAAGCATTCCCTTTCCACATGTCTGTTTTTTATAGGCTTGACAAAAAATTTCAGATTGATTATCAAGTAATCCCCCCGGACTGATCAAATTAATTCTGAAACGGCTGTCATTCACATATGTGACAACATATTTACTCAAGTGCTGTATTGCAGATTTTATTGCCGCATACTCCACAGGCATTGTCATTTTTGTATTGTTGTAAATGTCAAATTTAGGTGCAACAACACCATATATGGAGGACATATTGACTAATGAAAACGCAGTTTCATGTGTTTTGAAGTACGCGGCACATTGTTGAGTAAATAAAAAAGCACTACCCAGATGAAGAGATATATTTTCATTAAAACTAGAAAGTGATACATCAAAAAAATGTGCGCCATAGGTTTTATTTCTCGGGTAGGTGGCATTGACTGCACCATCAAGATGTTCTTGTCGTGCAAATAATGTCTTGAGGCTTCCCTCGCAGGTTACATCCAGCGATATCAACGTCAGATTATCGTCTGCAATGTCTACACCCTGAGTGGCAAGACGCTGGGCCATGGCATCGACATTGATATCTGCTGCAATAACCTTGCCCCCTTGGGCAAGAATGGATGGAACCAAATGAGATCCCAGCAAGCCACCTGCACCTGCGACCAAAAAACACTTATGTTTTAACAAATTGTTCATTATTTCCGCACTCCTATAATAGCCTCTGCCAGTTTAAAGTCGTAAATGTCGTCAATATCGACAGCGCGTTCTTTCGGCACTTCGATACTGGTGACTTTTCCCGAGAACAGCCCACAGTGTGCCAGCACAAAGGCTGGTGTCGTTGCATATACCACGGTTGTGATATCAAAAACCTGGGGCGCATCCTGGCGTCGAGCAACATTGCCCGCCGGTTTATTGACCAACTCGACCCGGCCATCCACCGTTTTCTTTACCATGTTGAAATAGGGACTGCGATTAGCTGGCGTGACGGAGATACAGATATCGGCATTTTGCTCACAACGTTTGGCAATGGCCGCTTCAACATCACTCACACTGCGCAGCGGGCTGGTTGCCGGCAAGCTGATGAAACCATCGAATGCTCCATAATGCGCGGTGGCCCATTCAATGGCATGTTGCCAGGAAAGCCACTCCGGACTGCTATCTGTCGCCAATTCGGATGGGCGCTCGATAACCACCGCACCGGATGAGATGGCAACGTTAGCAATGGCAGCATCATCCGTAGAAACAAACACCTGGCTAATCGAAGGTGATGCCAGAGCCGTATCTATGGAATATTGCAACAAGGGTTTTCCCGCTAATGGGCGAATGTTTTTACCTGGCAACCCTTTTGAACCACCACGAGCGAAAATAAACGCGAAATTTTTCATCTGATTCAAGTTCCGGTTACCTGTTATCGATAATGAGAGTACGCTTTGACTTCTTTAATCAGTGTAACCGTTTGTGTAGCCTCCTCAATTGAGGCACCATTATTCTTTTTCCCCTGAATAAGATTGACAAAGTCTGAAATCATAGCGAGATACATCTGGTTTTTATCCCAAGCGGGATCACAGTAGATGATCTCAATACCGTTGGCCGAGCTAAATGTGACTGAGTTGTGAATCAGGTCCCACTCCAACGTACCTTCACTGCCAATCACTCGGCATTTGCGATGCGCTTTTCGTTGGAGAAAATCCAGATGAACCGTGGCAATGGCGCCCGTTGTGTCGCCAAGTATGATATCGGCCATGTCCTCAACCGACAGGCCAAGCTCTTCGGAAGAAGACAAATTTGCGTATTTTACTTGAAGCGGTCCAAGCAGCCACTGGATATAATCAAATTCATGGCTGAGCTCCAGTAACACCCCGCCACCCAATTCTGCTCGTGCGGAGACACTGTGGCGATAATCTATGTTGGGGCGCCAGTCCGGCAAATATTGCCCGGTTTCAACCTGGACATGGTAGCAGCGGCCCACTTTCTGCTCAGTCAACAGATCTTTCATGAGCATGGCCGACGGTAAATAACGCAGGCAATATCCGACAGCCACCCGAGTATTGTGCTCTTGGCTGGCAGCCTGAATGGCCTCACAATCGGCAAGCGATGCCGCCAGGGGTTTTTCAATCAGAACGGGAATGCCCGCTTTTATCAGAGGGATTGCATGAACTGCATGCAATGTCGCAGGGGATGCGATGATCGCGAGTTCGATCTGATGCTGAATCAGCTCCTCTACCGAATAAACAAACACATCGCAATCACTGACCTCACTTGCGGCCACCTGACCACTGGCTGACATTGCATAGATGGAAGCAAAAGGATAGAGATACTTAAGATTATGTCTATGGCGAATAGATATATTACCCAGGCCAATCACAGCGATACGTTCCATTATGAGCGGAATCCTAGTGTAGAAATATCTGACTGGGCCCTGTTAAAATCCTCCATTCGTCCAATATCTAACCAGTATTCATGAAGGGGGAACATTGATATACGTTTTTTTTCTTGCATATGTTTCTCAAGAAGGGTCGGCATATCAATACGTTCTCCTTTGATCACTGACTGCGCTATATATGAATTAACAACATAGATACCTGCATTAACAAAAAAATGATGTACGGGTTTTTCAACCATGCTGGTAATGTTATTTCCTTCTCCCGTTATCACGCCATAAGGAATTTGATAATTATACTCACGAACACACATTGTGGCATCTGAACCATTCTGAGTATGAAAATCTAGCAAACTGTTGAAGTCCACAGTTGTTAACACATCCCCATTCATCATGATCAGTGGTAGCGGAGGCAGATTGGCAGGCAATAAACCTAATGCGCCCCCTGTTCCAAGTGGATGTTGTTCATGAATATATTTAATATTTGCACCCCAAGCAGAACCATCACCAAAATAATCAGTGATAAGTTCAGGCATGTAATGAGTAGAAATATAGATGTTTTTGAACCCTGCTTTGATAAATTGATTAAGCAGGGTCTCTAAAATCGGTTTATCACCAACTTTTAGCATAGGCTTCGGGCAGGTATCTGTAAGTGGCTTAAGTCGAGTCCCAAACCCGCCAGCCATGATCAAAACAGGATTATCATATGTTGGTTGACTGGTTGCTTTTTCCCACGTTTCAAGTCCGATCAACTTGCCAGCGTCATCAACTACAGGCAGGGAAAGAATGCTGTGCTCGCGCATAGTCTCCAGCAGCTGCGCACGGGTCAGTTTGGCCGAGACTGTGATGGGGGTGGAGTTCATCACCGCCGTGACGCTTTGCGTCAGGGAGACATTGTTCAGGATGGCGCGGCGAACATCGCCATCTGTCACGACACCCAGCAAGTGCCGTAAGTCATCCACCACCAGACAAACCCGCAGCGCTTCTGCATTGATGACTGCCAAGGCATCACGCACCGAATGTTCAGGTGACAGCACTACTTTTTCCCAATTTTTGCTCATCCTATCCATCCTTTACTGCTTGATAGACACCACGCTGCCCCGGGCAACGTATGCAATCTGCTTTTCTCCGAGAGGGCGCGTCAGTGTAGCGCCAGCCCCGATCACGGCATCAGAGCCAATTGATATGCCCTGGATCACGACAGCTCCCGTACCGATATGGACTCTCTCACCCGTCACCACACCGCCGGATAACACCGCACCTGGTGCGACGTGGTTGTCATCACCCAGATGGCAGTCGTGATCCACAATGGCACCGCTATTGATGATGCTGTTGGCACCTATCCTGGCTCCGGCCTGAATGATGGCTCCCGCCATGACCTGGACCCCCTCTTCCAGCACGGCGTAATCAGAGACCATGGCCTTAGTGCTGACGACGCTTGCAAAGCGGTAACCAAGAGCGCGATAACGGGCAAACAACTCTGCCCGCAACGGGTTGCCCGGCAGGGAGCCGATACCATTGACTAGCTCCACCTCATCCGGGAGATGGGTCAGTATCTCCTCATCATGCCAGAGGGGAATACCTGCCAGCGCGGCACGCGGTGCATCAGCTGTGGGGGCAACCAGCGCGAGGGGAACCACTCCCTGGCTGCGCAGCATGTCGACCAGCACCGAGGCATGTCCGCCTGCCCCGAGGACAATGACCGGTTTATTCACGGATAAGTTCACCTGACTGATAAGCCTGCTTCGCAGGTTGCCCCAGAAGTTGCCAGTAGGCATAGGGGCTCATGCCGTCACCCGGACGCTTGATGGCGAGGTTGTCGGCACAGAGGATGGCGCCCTCCTCAATGTCGCAGGCAGCCACCAGGCTCTTGCGAGCGATCTCCTTGTTCTTGATCTCGCTCGGGCGAGGCCCTTTGATGCCGTCTCCCAGTGCCAGCTCCACATCGCGGATCCCTTTCACCATGGCGGCCAGTTCATCGGGTTCAAGAGAAGCCTTGTGATCAGGCCCTTCCATGTTGCGATCCAGCGTGAAGTGCTTCTCGATGAGGCAGGCTCCACGGGCGACTGCAGCCACCGGGATGGTGATGCCTTGGCTGTGATCCGAATAACCGACCGGCAACCGGAAGGCGTGCGACAGGGTATCCATGGCTTTGAGGTTGATATCCACCATGGGCGCCGGATACTCGGTCGTGCAATGCAGCAGGGTCACCTTGTTGGCAAGAGCGGCCTGACCCGCCTCGCTGGCATAGGCAGCCATGAAGGCGGCCTCACCGGGCTGCGCATCCTGCGGCGTGGTCAATCCGAAGGCTATCACCCCCAGGGCCGCCTCCACTTCTGCCAACGTGGCCATACCGGTCGAGACGATCAACTCGCAACCGGTGCGAGCATGGGCCAGTACGAAAGGCGCATTGGTCAGTTCCCCGGACGGGATCTTGAGGGTCTGCAACTTCAACCGGTTCACCAGAAAGTCCAGGCTCTCGGTATCGAAGGCGGTAGACAGAAACGCGATACCGAGAGACTCGCAATGGGCGATCAGACGAAGATGGGCATCGAACGAAAGCTCAAGGCGGGAGAGCATGGCAAGCTGGCTCTCTTCCTTGCCGGTGTTAGCGGTTTGATAAGCTGCCTGCTTGGCCTGGCGGGTCACCAGATTGACCGCCTTGAAGGTCTGAAATTTGACGACATCGACGCCTGCCCGGTGGGCTGCATCGATCAGTGCCACGGCGAGTGCTTCGTCGCCATTATGGTTGACGCCGGCTTCGGCGATGATGCGGGTCATGGCGACGGACTCCTGTCGAGATCATGGAACTGTTTGAGGGTGGGGGGGGCAAAATGCTTCAGGCGTGCCACGATTTGGCCGCTGGCGTCCCCTGCACCATAAGGATTGACATAAGCCTCCGGACCCATAGCCTGTAAGGCCTTGGCAATGCATTGCGTAATGGCCTCAACCTTCGCATCGCAATGAAGCACACTCTTCGCTGCCAGGCGCCCTTGTTGGCGTTGGCCGATATTGATGGTCGGGACCCCCAGCGAAGGCACTTCGATAATGCCGCTCGACGAGTTGCCGATCACGGCGGCACTGTGTTTCACCGCGCTCAGGTAACGTCTGTAACCCAAAGACGGGATGGCCAGCACGCGTGCAGGATTGGCTGCCGCATACTGCTCAAGCAGTGGAATGATGGCTCGACCACCGTCATCTGCATTCGGGTACGTCAGGATGACCTGATGGTCGGGATAGTTATCCAACGCCGCCAGCAAGGCACAGAAACTCTCCCTGGCCGGTTCATCGGCCAGAGTCACGGTGTGATAGGTCACCACGAAGAACGGTGCGTCCAACGTAAAGCCAAGAGAGGATTGCAGCTCGTCCATGGAGAGCAGTGGTGTCTTGACGATGTGGTCCAGACCGACGGCGCCTACGTTGAACACCCGCTCAGGTGCTTCACCCAACTGGATGACACGCTGTCGATAGGGCTCGGCAGCCGTGAAATGCAGGTAGCTCAACTTGGTAATGGCATGGCGGATGGCGTCATCATAGGCCCCTTCGGTGATCTCACCACCATGAAGGTGAGCAACAGGTATGCGTTGCAACATAGCCGCCTGGGCGGCAGCTAAGGCTTCGAAGCGATCTCCGAGGATCACCAACACATCAGGCTGCTGACGCGCAAGCGCATCGGCCAACCCCAACAAGGCGACCCCCATACTCTTGACCACACCGACTGATGTATCGGAAGAGAGCAGTATCTCGATGCGCTCATCGATCTTGAAGCCATCCTGCTCTATCTGCTGATAGGTCAGGCCGAACTCGGGGGACAAGTGCGTACCCGAGACGATCAGCTTTAGCTCGAGGTCGGGATCCGCAGCAATGTCTTTCATCAACCAATAGAGCAGCCCGTATTCGGCGCGCGTACCGGTAAAGACGGCAATGGTGTTGGCCATGTTCAGACCTCGACAGGCGAGCTGGGCAGGTTAATAAGATGGGCTTCCAGCCACTCGGCATTGCTTAATTCTCCACGCAAGGCATGAGAGAACATGGGCAGGCGATGCATCAGTTTCCATACGGGCCGGGTCATGACACCAGCCTTGTTCAGCTCGGTCAGCAACGTATCCCGCTGGGTTTGATCTTCACAGACAATCGCATTGAGCCAGTAGTTGGAGCGTCCATAAGAAGGCTCGGTCACAAACTGGCATGCCTGTTCCTTGAAGAACTCCGCATAGTGCATGGCAAGCACCCGCTTTTGCGCCAGGAATTGCGGCAGGGCTTCCATCTGGGCACATCCGAGGGCCGCATTCAGATTGGGCATCCGGTAGTTAAAACCGGGTTCATCATGATAGAACTCGAACGGATGGGGCACCTTGGCGGTGGTGGTAATGTGCTTGGTGCGCGCCCCCTGTTCGGCATTCTGGCAGAGCACCATGCCACCACCCCCCGTGGTGATGATCTTGTTGCCATTGAAACTCAGGGCGGAAAACGCACTCAGCGTTCCCGTGTGTTGGCCTTTGTAGTAGGAACCCAGGCTCTCGGCAGCATCTTCCACCAGGGCGATGCCCCAGGCCTGACACACGGCCTGCAACTCGTCTAGTTCGACCGGATGACCAAAGGTGTGCATGGGCACGACGGCTTTGAGGCGGCGTCCGCTTGCCTTGTGGATGGCACCTGTCTCGGTGCGAGATGCATGCTCTTCCAGCCAGTTGGCCAGGGCAACGGGGCAGAGCCCCAGACTCTGGCGTGATACATCGACGAACACGGGTTCTGCGCCCATGTGATAGACGGCATTGCAGGTTGCCACAAAGGTCAGGGGCTGGGTGATCACCAGATCGCCGCTCTGCACACCTGCCATGTAGAGCGCGATATGTAGCGCCGCCGTGCCATTCATGGTGGCAACGGCACGGGCTGAACCGGTAAAGGTGGCTATTTGTTGCTCGAACTGCTCAACATAGGCACCGACACTGGAAACGAAGGTGCTTTCAAGGGTATCGAGCACATATTGACGCTCATTGCCGGCGAAGGTCGGGGCGTGAAGAGGGATGAAGTCATCGGTTTTATAGGTATCACGAATAAAACGTATCAATTGAGTATGCATACCGACTCCTTACATCTTGCCGTCGAGATACTTGCCCGTTTCTTTGTGAGCAAAATCCGGGATCATGGCGAAGAACAACTCGACGATCTCTTTCTTGTCCCAGGCGCGTTTTGTTTTCATGGCTGCAATGGTCTGCTCGAAATGGTTGAGCAGATCATTCTGATATGAGGGGTCATTCTTGATGATGCCCAGGTTCTCGAACCGGGTCATATCCAGCACTTCCTTGTCGGTGAAGAACTCTTCGAAGTCTTTTTCACCCGTGGTGTCACTCTCGGTAAAGAGGCAGGGCCACATCCCCTGCTCAGGCAGGCTCGCCATCAAGGCCCTGGCTTCATCCTCGTCCTTGCACAGATACGGCTTGTAACCATGCTGCTCCAGATACTTCACGGCAATTTCGGCGAAGGTAATCAGGTGGAGGGATTCGCTGAGCTTGGGGAAAAAGATATCCCTGTTCTCACCAAAGATGCAGGACATCAGGCACAGCTCACCGGACTCCTGGGGGGTCACGAAGTAGCGTTTGATGTCGCTGGGGGCGACGATGGGCTGGCGCTTTTGCAAACGCTGGTTGAAGCCATGCAGCAAGGAGCCATCGGAAAAGGCCACGTTGGCAAAGCGCGCGGTTGAAATGGCAATCTGTTCGCTGCGGCGCATCAGGAACATCTCCATGATGCGCTTGGACGCCCCCATCATGTTAACTGGATTGGCTGCTTTGTCAGTCGAGACACAGAAGTATTTTTTGACACCAACAGAGATAGCTTGAACAATTGTTTTGTCGGTATTAAAAACGTTCACATCAATCATCCGCATTAATGTGAACGGGTCTTTTTCACTACGCACGTGCTTTAAAGCAGAAAGATTTAGAACATAATCATAAGCACCATCAGATTTAATGAATGCATCATATTCAATAGAGCCAATATCTAGTGCGAATGTTTTAAAGTCACCATTAATATAGCCATAGCTGCTTCTAATATCTCGCACTAGTTCTACTAAATTATTTTCACTGATATCGACAACATGCAACGTTACCGGATTTCTTTTAAAAATTTCTTTGGTAACTGCTTGGCCAATCGAACCCGCACCACCAAGCACTAAGAATCGTGAGTTGGCAACAACATCATTTAACGTATGCTGACATTCAGCAACATCTTGCTCAAAAAGCGATGCTGAGCGACCTAGGAGTGCCAGAGAAGATATCATTTGTTCTCCCGAATCAAATAGTTAATTTTGTCTATCGTTATCTGCGCTAGTGTCATTTTGCTCTTTACGGTTCGCCATCATTGAAGGGGGCGTAGTATTAAGCAATGCATAAAGAGAAACATCGTTATTGCTGCCATACTGATTCAGACCTATAGCCATAGCTTTTTCAAATTCTTTGTTATGCATTCTGACGCAGTGATAACTATAAAATAAATTTGTGACATCTTGTAACGTAAGTGGATTTGCCATTGCTATCAAACAGAGATAACTACGTAATAAAAAATAATCCGCAATCAACAATTGATAGCATTGTTGGGGCGTAATATCAGGATCAAATGGAAAATTGTGGTGGTAGACATAGTAAACAAGATAGTTTTGCATTATGTGTGGATGAGCATTCAAAAAAGGCTCAACCTTTTGATGCCAAACATCATGTATTTTCGCAAGAGGTGTAATATCACCATCATCAGAAAATAATTCTGTTATTTTCTGCAAACAGTAATTAATAATTACTCTACCTCGACGGTTTTTTCTCTGGCTACTTAGTAATTGCAATTGCGTTAATTGGTGCAAGGCCCACCATTGTAGTTTATCTAGGTAAGGGATTTGCAAGAAGGCATTGTGCAATTCACCACTGTCTATCAAATTCCCTATTTGTGCTAGAAATTGCTGATTGGGCAGGCTATCTTCGCTTCGATGTAACATTAAACCAATGATCCACAATTTCTCTTCAATACTTATTCCTTGTGTCAAAAGAATATCGATTGAAAAAAGATGGTAGTTTTCTACTTGCTCAGATATCAATTGTGTCTTGTAGAATCCCTTGAATGGTTGAACCTCCATGGCCATGGCATCAGGATTGAGTAACACTTGACGGCACACCTCGGGGCAGGAGAGTGTCAGGCTCAATTTCAGATTGTCGCCAAAGCGGGTTTCAACCCGTGGATAGCTACGACAGGTATTGCTTAACGCATCGGCTCCTGCTTCCTTATGAATTTGGCACCAGCCATCAGATAGAAACGGGCAATATCCTTCCTCATTCAAGATAATTTGCCCCCAGTTATGATCATCTTTCTTCACTTTCTGAATATGCTTCATCGTTTCTGTACGAAGCCATAAGTCTGGATGACTTGAATAGGTGCGATAGGTTTTTTTATCAATACTTATGTTCCACCCTCTGCAACAAGTGTCTTCACACTTATCGCCAATACACTGGAAATTTTTGAAAAAAACCGGAACAAACTGATGAGCAGGGGGCGATTTGGTCATTTTATAAGTCCATTTTGGAGCTAAGGTTACACGCTGTAACCTAGCAAGTTTAGTACCATGATGAATCCAGAGCCTGTTTTTCCTGTGGCCGTTACTGTGAAACAGTTGTACCTGATGTTGCGTCAGTGATGGATCATACGACACATCGACTCTACACCGTTCAAGGTTCTGGAGGTGAACCGGTGCAGCTCATCCGAGTTGATCACATCGAGTCGCTGATGCTGCACCGCGTCCAGATTGGGCCACTTTTGCCAATGACGCAGGGCGTCAGGATCTTGACTCCCTGCCAGGATCAGCGATGGGTTGGCTCTGATCACCTGTTCCATGTCTACTTGAGGGTAGAGGCTCTTGGCATTCGCCATGACGTTGATCCCGCCGCAAAGTTCGATTGCCTGAGCAGGCCAGGCATTGCCACTGACGCTGGTGAGCGGTGGGTACCAGAGCTGATAGAACACCTTGACGCCGGTTGGCTGGCCATAACGCCGCTGCAGCCCATGTAGACGCGCCAGATAGCGATCGGCGGCTTCGTTGGCACTCTTTTCCACTCCCAGCCATTTACCCAGCGCCCGCATCTCGGTCGCCAGCGAGGCAAAGTCGGTGGGCTCAGAGTAGAAAACCGGGATACCCAGCTGCTCCAGTGGGGCCAGCATCCGTGATTGAGCCGAGCGCCAGCCCAGGATCAGGTCCGGTTTTTGTGCCAGCAGCGCTTCGACATTGATGCTGCGATAATTGGCCACCTTGGGCTTGTTTTTCACTTCAGCGGGATAGTCGGAGGCATCATCAACGGCCACCAGCTTGTCACCGGCACCGATGTCATAAAGCAGCTCGGTAAGATGGGGAACCACGCTCACCACCCGGCTCGGGATCGCCGCCAGCAGGGCACCGGGCAACCAGGCAAGCAGTACACAAGGCAGCCAGAGTGGCAATCGCAACCATCTAGCCATGAACTAACCCCGCCACAGTGACAAGCAGCGCCAGCATCAGCCAGCTCCAGCCAATTCCTTGCAGAATATTGAGCACCTTGCGCGGTGACTCACCATCGGGGTCATTACCGCAGCCAAGTACCGGCCAGCGTTGCAGGGTTCCCTGATAGTAGCGAGGGCCGCCAAGGCGGATCTGGCTCTTGTCAGCCAGCACGGTAAGCAACATACCCATAGCAGGATAGGGCCAGAGCGCGCCACTGCGCAGCAGCTGTGCGGCCTGCTTGAGACGGCTTGCCAGCAGTGGCAGCCCCAGCAGCAAAATGACGGAGGCATTGAGCCCCTGATAGAGGGCGCTGGCGGCGCGACCAAAGTGGTCGAAGGCGGGGTCTTTGCGACTCCAGCTTTGATTCATCAGCTGTACCAGCCGCCAGAGCAGGGCGCCCTGTACGCCAGCCAAAGCAAATCCCAGCAGCGGGCCAGCCCATTGGCCGACCAGACGCAGGGCGCAGCTCTCCGTCACCGCTTTGGCGAGCCCCATGGCCGAGAGTTTGCCGGTTTCGCGTTTGAGCCAGGGGGCTGACTGCAATCTCGCCAGCGGCAGGGTCTCCTGCGTGGCGAGCGAGCGGGTGGCATGGGCGAGTTCGCGCAGTGGACGGGATTCGAGCATCAGCAGCAGGAACAGCAGGTCGAAGATCGGCTCGCTCAGGGCCAGATTGCGCAGCGACCAGAGCCCGGCGGCGCAGGGGAGCCAGACTACCAGCATCGCCAGCAGGCCGGCCTGCATTTGTTGGCCGGGTGAACCATCGGGTCTGTGCACCTTGTGCCCCAGCCGGGTCAGCAGTGGCGTGACGGCCGAAAGACGTAGATGGGATGGCCACGGGATCACCGCCTCCAGCAGGGCAGCACCTACCAGAATGGCCGCCGTCGTTGAGAGGAGGGCGTCGGCCATCAAATCAAGCGAGCCGGTCTCGATCACAGCTTGCCGAGCATCTTGATGATCACTTCGGCGGAGTGCTTGCCAGCCACTTCGATAAAGGCATCGAAGGATTCAACCTGTTCCTTGCCGGCGATATCAGACATGGCGCGTACCACCAGATAGGGCACTTTGAACATGTGGCACACCTGACCGATGGCGGCACCTTCCATCTCGACCGCCAGCATCTGTGGGAAGTCGGCGCGAGCCTTGGCGATGGCGTCCGGTTTGCACATGAACTGATCGCCGGTGCAGATAAGGCCGACCTTGGTCTGGTGCTTGCCTTGCTCGGCGATGCAATCCTGAGCGACCGCGATGAGTTTCTCGTCGCAGGGGAAGGCGGCGGGTTGCTGCGCCATCTGGCCCATCTCGTAACCAAAGGCGGTCACGTCCACATCGTGGAAACGCATCTCGCTGGCGATAACCACATCACCGATGTGCAGGTCCTGGGCAAAGCCGCCCGCAGAGCCGGTATTGATGACGCAGTCGGGGGCAAATTTTTCCAACAGCAGGCTGGTGGCCACGCTGGCGGCGACTTTACCGATACCGGAGCGGGTCAGGATCACCTCTTTGCCTGCCAGCATCCCTTGATAGAACTCGCAGCCGCCCAGTTGCAGGGTGGTGGGGTTGCTCATCTGGCTGCGCAGCAGGGCCACTTCTTGCTCCATGGCGCCGATAATACCTACTTTCATTGCTGACCTCGTCTTGATAGCCGTGTGGCTGAATTTAAGTTGCTGTAGATCATAACAAAAGATGGCGTCGGCGCCGAGAGGCACAAGCGAAAGGAGAGATGAAGCGCGGCTCTCCATATGGGAGCGCCGCAGGTGACAAAAAGCATTGATGAGATAGGAGGGGGCCTTTAGCCGAGCGCGGTGTCGAGGGTCATCATCAGGGCAAAGCCTGCCATCAGGCCGAGGGTGGCATAGGTCTGGTGACCGTTGCGGTGGGTCTCCGGGATCACCTCGTGCGAGACCACAAACAGCATGGCGCCGGCGGCGAGCCCAAGTCCGATGGGGTAGGCGATGGCAAGGCCGCTGGAAAGCCCTACCCCGAGCAGGGCGCCAACCGGTTCGAGCAGGCCGCTGGCGATGGCAACCAGCACCGCCACCGAGGGGCGAAAACCGGCGGCACACATGGCCAGCGCCACCGCCAGTCCTTCCGGAATATCCTGCAGTGCGATGGCAGTGGTGAGCGGCAGCCCCACCGCCATATCACCCTGCGAGAAGCTGACCCCGATAGCCATCCCCTCCGGCAGGTTGTGCAGGGCGATGGCAAAGACGAACAGCCAGACCCGGGAGCAGCTCTCGTGGCCGGGGCCGCAGGGGCCGGTTTTGTCATGTTCGTGCGGGGTGAACTGATCCAGTCCCAGCATCAACAGCACCCCGAGGGTCATGCCGACCACCACCACGGCGGCGGCGCTAAAGCCGTTGCCGGTAATCCCCTCGGCGGCCTCCAGCCCCGGCAGCAGCAGGGAGAAGGCACTGGCCGCCAGCATCATGCCGGCGGCAAAGCCCAGCATGGTGTCCTCCACTTTTTGCGGTACCGAGCGCAGAAACAGGGCGGGCAGGGCACCAATGGTGGTGGCGGCAAAACCGGCTGCCCCCCCGATCAGGCCGTAGCGCACGCCGCTGGTTACGTCGCCGGTCGCCAACATGATCAGGCTCTGTAGCAACAGGAGCAGCACCGCGACCAGCGCGATAAAGAGGCCGAGAGCGGTGAGCGGGCGACTTTGCATCTGGCTGCGCAGTTGCTGTGACCAGGATAACGGGGGGAGGGCAGAGAGATGGTCCATGGCATGACCTCGGATGTGCAAAGTGGATGGTGGCATTACATCGACTCGGCCACCCCTTGTCCATGTCTGCAAGACGATTGTTGCTATCGGGAAAATGGTGCCAGGTGAATTTGGGGTGGTTTTTGTGATCCGGCTCCGGTTGTTGGTTTTGTTAAGTTGCTTTTAATTTTTAAAGAAAAGTGAGGAGGTGGTCGCTTTGTGCTGGCGTGCGCGCCTTTGCGGAACCCTATCTTCCCGGTGTTCTGCTATTTTTCCCGTCAGGAAGGTCCGGGTATTTGCTCATAGGGATGTGTTCGCCACACTCCATTCGCCTGTCAGCAGTAGAGGATCACCCGCCACTATGTTTTACAAGAATCTCTCCATCGGCAAAAAAATTGCCGTGGTCTTTGCGGTTATTGCCGCCGTCAACGTGATATTCGGTATCTTTCTCTCCAGCGAGTTGCGCGGTGTGCGTGATCGGGTATTGAACTTTACCGACTCTACGCTGCCGAGTGTCCTGTCGGTCGAAACCCTGCTCTATGACGTCTCCTATATCCGTCGTGCCCAGTTTGCCTTGCTGATGGTGAACGATGCCGCCGATCTGCAAGCTCGTCGTAGCCGGATCCAACAGAATATCCAGAAAGTAGACAACGCTTTTCACGCCTATGAGGCGACTGTCGGTGATGATAATGAGCGCCAAGTGTTTAATCAGGTCAAACAACAGTGGCTCAGTTATCAACGTTCTGTGAACGAGTTCGATCAGTTGCTGGTACAAGGACAACAAGAGCAGGCCAAGGCACAGTTGTTTGCCTCGAATGCGGCTTTTGGCTATTTGGAGCAGGCTGTAAATAGTCTCATCGATGTGAACCTTGGTTTTGTCAAAGAGAACCGGGCTAGTTTGCTGGGCACTGTCAGCATGGTGATCTCGTTTGCCATGGTAAGTATCGGCGGTCTGCTGCTGTTTATGATGGCCATGACCTGGTTCCTGACTCGTCAAATCTGTCTGCCACTGCAGGCCGTGGTGGCGCAGGCCAATGCCATTGCTGCGGGCGATTTGACCCACCAACTTGAGCGCCAGCATATCGGTCGTGACGAGCTGGGTGCGCTGGCAAAGGCCTCCCTCAAGATGCAGGATAACCTGCGTGGCCTGATTGAAGAGGTGGTGGCTGCGGTTACCCAGCTGGGCACCGCGATTGAAGAAGTGAGCGCGGTTTCCGAACAGTCCGCCAAAGGGATCCAGAGTCAGCAGCAAGAGATCTCGTTGGTAGCGACGGCTATGGCCCAGATGAAGGCGACCGTTGCCGATGTAGCGGGTAACACCGAGAGCGCTTCCGAATCGGCCAGCTCCGCCAATGCGTTGGCCCGCAGTGGCAATCAGGATGTGCAGAGTTCGTTGGTGGCGATCACCCAGGTGGCCGAAGAGATTGAGCAGGCCGGCACGCTGGTGGCTGAGTTGGAGCGCGAGTCTGCCCAGATCAACGTAGTGGTTGATGTCATTCGTGGCATTGCCGATCAGACCAATCTGCTGGCCCTCAATGCCGCCATCGAGGCTGCCCGTGCCGGTGAGCAGGGCCGCGGCTTTGCGGTGGTCGCCGATGAGGTGCGCACCCTGGCTGGTCGTACCCAGGCCTCTACCGGCGAGATCGTCGCCATCATCGAAACCCTGCAGTCCCGCGCCAATCAGGCGAAAGAGGTGACCGGACTGAGTTGCGATATGATCCGCCAGTGTGTGACCCAGAGTGAACAAACTGGACATGGAATCCAGCAGATCGAAGAAGCAGTTGAGAAAATCGCCGATATGGCGATCCAGATTGCCAGCGCATGCGGTGAACAGGATGCGGTGTCTGACGAGCTGGGCCGCAACGTCGAGCGGATCAACGAATCCGCCAATGAGGTGGCGCTGGGGGCGGATCATACTGCTCGCGCGTGTCTGGAGTTGAGCCAGCTGGCTGTCGGCCTGAGACAGACTATCGGGCGTTTCCGTCTCGCCTGATAAGCAGGTCGATGCGCTCCATCATCACACCCGGCGATATGCCGGGTGTTTTTTATCTGTCTGTTGGCAATGAATTGGTTTGCATCTGTATCAGCGAGATCAGTTCTGGGCTGGTAAGAAGGAAGTCATTGCTGTGGCATCTCTGTATGGGTCTTGGTAACGAGAGTTTGGGAAACTGCGTGTTTGATAGCGAGATATAGCTGACAACTTGGAGTGGAAGTCTGGTAATGAGGGGATATGGCATGCAGAAATGTGGGGGGGACGGGGGGCGTCATCGTTGGTGCAGTGTGGGCTGTATTTCGGAGATAAATTGCAGAGATAAAAAAAACCGGCTTGCGCCGGCTTTTTTATCTTGGTGAATGCTGGGGCGCTGGCTTATTTGGCCAGGGATTCCGGCAGCTCTTCACGGATCTTGCCCAGCATCTCTTTCAGGACTCGCGGGTTGGCAACCACGATGTTGCCGGAGTTTTCGTAGTTGTGACCACCTACGAAGTCAGTGACGATGGCACCAGCTTCTTTGGCCAGCAGTTCACCGGCAGCGGTGTCCCAAGGCTTGAGGCCGATTTCCCAGAAACCGTCGACGCGACCGGCAGCCACGTAGGCCAGATCCAGTGCGGCAGAGCCGGAGCGACGGATGTCGGCACATTCGATGAACATGCTCTGGAACATCTTCAGGTAGGACTCGATGTGGTGCTTTTGTTTGTAGGGGAAACCGGTAGCCAGTACGGTGCCAGCCAGCTCTTTGGCTTTGCCGACACGGATGCGGTAGCCGTTCAGCTGGGCGCCGCTACCACGGGTAGCAGTAAACAGTTCGTCACGGATGGGATCGTAAACAACGGCTTGTTCGGTTTTGCCTTTTACGCGCAGGGCGATGGAAACGGCAAAGTGCGGAATGCCTTTGACAAGGTTGGTCGTGCCATCCAGTGGGTCAATGATCCATTGGTAGTCCGGATTGGTACCGGCAATCTCACCAGACTCTTCAGCAACAATGCTGTGCTCCGGGTAAGATTTTTTGATGGTGTGAATGATGGCCGCTTCGGCTTCACGGTCAACGTTGGTCACGAAGTCATTGCTGCCTTTTTGGATAGCCTCAATGTTCTCGGGCTGGGAGAAGGCTTTTACTACAACTTGACCGGCGTTGCGCGCAGCGCGCACGGCGATATTCAGCATCGGATGCATAGGTTCACCACTGGATGTTAAAGAACGGGGGATAAAAGGACGCGGTATGATACCAGTATTTTGTGCGATGGCAACTGTTATCCCCCTACGACCAATTGATTACCACTGCCAGATTTGACGGCTCCAATATAGACCAGATCTGCGCTAGTCTTATCCCAGCAGCCGGATACAGGCTGTCATGAGCATAGGGATGTGAACCATGAATTTGTCATTAGTGAGTCAAAATGTGTCTACTGCCAGCGAGGGACTGCTGGCCATTTTACGATCGTCACCCGAGTACGGTGATCACTTTGCCCACATCACCGTGACCCCCCTGGCCCAGTGGCAACCGGCCAAGACGGAGATCCTGCTGATCGACGGTGATGCGCCCTGGCAGGATGCCGGATTTGCCCGGGGAGAGGATGAGACGATCGGTTTGCCGGTCTTGCCGCTGCTGATCCGCAAGGGGGACAAGGAGCTGACGGTCTGCGGGCCGGATGTGCGTGACCCCCGTTTCTATTTTGTCTCAAACGGCATCGTGCTGGATGAGTCGGAGCTGGCCGAGCCTGCCTGCAGCCGGGTGCTGTTGCGCAAGCTGGAGTCCTACTTCCCGCTGCTTTCCCGCCTGATCATGCTGCGCCAGCGCAAGCCGGTCGCCGTGATCAACTAATATCTACCATTGCCAGAGCGCACCGTGGCCTTATTTGGCCTATGGTGCGCCGCTTTTTAATGGTCTGGAGCCGGTCACTTGTTGCAAGATGAGGTGGCTATGGTGTTGCACCCTGTTAAAACTGTGCAATTTGGCTATGACCAACAAGGAGTGAATCATGATCGATTTTTACACCGCCGCGACCCCCAATGGTTTCAAAGTGGCGATCGCTCTCGAAGAGCTGGGTTTGCCCTATCGGGTCATTCCCCTCGATTTGTCGGCACTGGATCAGAAGAAGCCCGAGTTTCTTGCCATCAACCCAAATGGCCGCATTCCGGCTATCGTCGATCGGGATAACGACGATTTCGCCGTATTCGAGTCGGGCGCCATCCTCATCTATCTGGCGGAGAAAGCGGGCAAGTTGCTGCCCGCTGATCCCAAACGCCGCTCTAAGGCCATCCAGTGGCTGATGTTCCAGATGGGCGGGGTAGGACCCATGATGGGGCAGGCCAACGTCTTCTACCGCTATTTCCCCGAGAAGATCCCCGCCGCCATCGAACGCTACCAGAAGGAGGGGCGCCGCCTGTTCGAGGTGCTCGACAGCCATCTGGCCCACCATGAATATCTGGCGGATGAGTACAGCATCGCCGACATCGCCACCTGGCCCTGGGTGCGGATTTATGACTGGAGCGGCATCTCCATCGAGGGGTTACCCCATCTGCAAGCCTGGATGGCCCGCATGGCAGAGAAGCCTGCTTGCCAGAAGGGGATCACCATACCGCCGCGCAAGGAGCAGCCCGATGAGCTGATCAAGCAGGCGCAGCAGATGGTAACGCGTTGATTTTTAACTACCGACGGGGCGCTTTGCCCCGTAATATTAGAAAAACTAGGGCAAGCTGATTATAAAGATTCGTTCGTTTTTTGTGAGCTGAGTCACTATGATGCCCCCATACCACCAAGCGTCCTGTGCGGTGGTCTGGCGGGCTCCCCGCCTACTGTTTCCAACACTGTTTTTGATTGCATCACAGCATCTGTGATCGGATTCCTCTGGGCTATTTTGTGCCAGAGGGGCGGCAGCATTTTTTCGATTTTTTGGGACTGATATGGATCGGCACAGTTTTTATCCGTTGTTTTTATTGACCATTCTGATGGTCGCTGTGGGCCAGATGACCCAGACCCTGTATGTTCCCTCCATTCCGATGATGGCGGGGGACTTCAATGTGGCCTCGGGCCAGTTGCAGGCAGTAATGGCCTGTTACCTGATCCCCTATGGCCTCTCCCAGTTTGTCTACGGGCCGCTGTCGGATCGTATCGGCCGTCGCCCGGTGCTGATCGTCGGCATGATGGTGTTTCTGGTGGGCACTCTGACCATCCAGCTCATCCCGCACTTCACCGCCTTGCTGGTGGGCAGCTTTATTCAAGGGCTGGGGACCGGTGCCGGTGGCGCCATGAGCCGCACCGTGATGCGCGATCGCTACAACGGCGCCGAGCTCAACCGCGCCAACAGTCTGGTGAGCATGGGGGTGATCTTCTCCCCGCTGCTGGCGCCTGTGCTGGGTGGCTGGTTGACCGAGCTGTTCAACTGGCGCGCCGGTTACTGGTTCCTGTTCGGCTTTGGCGCCGTGGCGACCCTGGCCATTCTGGCCTGGTTTGGCGAGACCCTGCCCGTTGCTGCCCGTCAGCCGCTGCGCGTCGGTGCTGCCTATCGCCACGTGCTGGGCAACCCGCGCTTTCAGGGCAACCTGCTCTGCCTGATGGCGACCTTTGCCGGTTTGGCGGTGTTTGAAGCGGCGGCCGGTGTATTGCTCGGTGATGTGCTGCAACTGAGCGCCCGTACCGTGAGCGTGCTGTTCGTGTTGCCGTTGCCCGGCTATCTGTTCGGTGCCTGGCTCTCTGCCAAGCTGAGCTTTCGCCTGAGCCAGGGCAAGCTGATGCGTCTGGGTATCGCCTTTCTGGCGCTGGGATCGCTGATCATTCTGGTGCCGGGGCTGTTCGGTGTGGTGAGTGCTGCCTCGCTGGTTGGGGGCGCGGCCGTCTACTTCATCGGTAGCGGCATTCTCTACCCGACCGCTACTTCCTGCGCCATCGAACCCTTCCCGGGTCAGGCAGGGACGGCCGGTGCCATTCTCGGCGGGATGCAGAATCTGGGGGCCGGTATCGTGACTCTGCTGGCCGCCGGTTTCCCGATGACCGGTCAGGTGACCCTGGGTGCCATTATGACCCTGATGGTGCTGATCGTGGCGTTGAGCTTTGTCTGGTTGCGCCACCACGGCTCCCCCCACGAGCAGATGGCCATCTGATCAGCCGATCTCTTTGCGCCTGGAGCAAGCCCACCCTCTGCGGTGGGCTTTGTTTTATCCGAAGAACGGGCAGATAGATCCCATTCGTTCGCTTGATGTGGTGATCGCTGCGGTGAGGTGAACTTCAGGCAAAGAAAAAGCCCGTCACGCAGGTGACGGGCTTTTGCTGTTGGTACCCCGAGATGCCGTTGCCGGTTTGGGCCCTTGAACCGTAGGTTCAAGGCGGGAATCGAATCTGACCGCAGGCTTCTCGGTCGTGCCGAGCATGCGCAATAGCCAGAAGGCCGATCCCCTGTTGGGTATGATTATCGGCTCGGGGACTTGAACCGGCTGACAAACATCCCAGGGAATTTTAAAACGGTTTGCGATTAGGGCTGTTGCCCCTCTTCGCTGGAATCACCATATTGTCCGTGCTCGATCAGGGCCGCTTCGATGGTGCGCTGCAGCATCTTGATCCGCTTGTCCATGGTCTCAGAATATTGGTGGTTCTTCTCTTTTTCAAGGCAGAGCTCATGACAGAAATTGAGCGCCGCCATGATAGCCAATTGCTCGTTGCTGGAGACTTTGGAACGTTGACGCAGGTCGATCAACTTGTCGGTCAGCTGCTCGGCGGCCTGGCGCAGGGCATCCTGCTGTCCCAAGGGACAGGATACCTTGTAGGGACGTCCCAAAATGACGATTTCTACGGCCTCTGTGCTCATGCCTTCCTCAATACGGCGGAGCTGATTTCCGCCTTTATCCACGTGGACAACTGGGCGGGACTATATAGCGCAGATGCATAAGTTTCAAGGCCTTGCTGGCTCTGGAAGAGGGAGAATGCTAGGATCCTGACCATTAATTCTGCAAATTTGACTGAACTTTGAGCGGATCCTCGATGAGCAAAACGAACCCCCTTAAATATGCGGCAGTGGCCGACATCATGGAACAGCATGAGCTGATGGCCAGCGCAGTAGAGGCCCATGGTGTGATCTGCGGTCTGGTGTGCGGCGGCGTGGCACTGGACGACAAGAGCTGGCTGCCCCATTTCAACGATCTGGTGAACGACGGTTTCGGCCTGCCGGCCCCGGTGCGCCAGGTGATGACCGATCTTTATCATAATGTGGTCGAGAGCCTGATGGCCCAGAAGGGCGTCGAGCTGCTGCTGCCAAGCGATGATGCCCCCCTCGATGAGCGCATCGATTCGCTGGTGGACTGGTCACAGGCGTTTCTGGCCGGTTTCGGCGTGGTGCAGCAGGAGTTGTCGCGTGCGTCGGAAGAGTTGCAGGAGATGATCCAGGATATCGCCAGCATCACTCAGGTCTCCGCCGAGTTCGATCAGGAAGATGACGAGAACGAAGCCTCCTTCCTGGTGCTCTACGAACACGTCAAACTGGGGGTCATGATGGCCTTCGAAGAGTTTGGCAAGCGCCCCGATACCCCGAGCGCGCCGCCGACCCTTCATTGAGGTGCGGGGCAACGCGACCCTTACTGAATCTGCAAGAGCGCCTGATGGCGCTCTTTTTTATTCCCTTGTGGTGGCTAACCCTGTGAGGCGCAACCGGTTTTTTGCCGGTGACCTCGCATTCGGCCAGCGGCTTTGTGATAGCATGAGGCCACCTTTTTCACTTCTTCCTCTCTGCTTATGTCTCAATCTGATGTGCGACAGGTCGATGTCACCTTGGTCGGCGGTGGAATGAGCGGTGCCGTGCTGGCGCTCTCGCTGGCAGCCCTGCTTCGATCCGATGGCTCCCCCCTCGAGATCCTGCTGCTGGAGGCAAGCGTCCCCGAACAGCACACCCATTCAGGGTTCGACGCCCGCGCCATTGCGCTCTCGGCCGGTACTTGTGATGCGCTGTTACGGCGCGGACTCTGGCCGCTGTTTGCCCCCCATTGCGCCCCCATTACCCATATTCATGTCTCGGATCGGGGCCACTGCGGCCAGGCTCGCCTGTCGGCGGTTGAATACGGTCTGCCCGCGCTGGGTCAGGTGATCGAGCTTGCTGCTGCCGGTCATGAGCTGCAACGGGCGATGACGGCCTCTCCCAATATCCGGGTCTGCTGTCCGGCCCGGGTGAGCGAGATTGCGCCCGATGAGGAGAAGGTGACCCTCACCCTCGAGAGTGGTGAACAGATTGAGACCCGCTTGCTGGTGGCCGCAGACGGGGGCAACTCCTTTGTGCGTCAGCACTTCAAGTTGCCGGTGACCCGCCACGACTTTGAGCAGCACGCCATCATCGCCACGGTCAAAACGGCGCAAGATCCTGCAGGACGCGCCTTCGAGCGCTTTACCGAAGGGGGGCCGCTTGCCCTGTTGCCTATGCAGGAGGGGCTCTCCTCGCTGGTATGGAGCGTCGGGCAGCATGAGGTGGATGAGCTGATGGCCCTCGATGAGGCGGCGTTTCTTGCCCGTCTGCAGCAGGCCTTTGGCTGGCGGCTCGGCCGCTTCGAGCGATGTGGCGTGCGTCACGTCTATCCGCTCATTCTGACCGCCTGCGACTACCCGCTGGCCCAGCGTACCGTGCTGGTGGGCAATGCTGCTCATGCCCTGCACCCTATCGCCGGACAGGGCTTCAACCTCGGGATGCGTGATCTGGACCTGCTTACCGACGCCGTAGCCAAGGCGTTGGCAGAGGGGGAGGATATCGGCAGCTTCCAGGTACTGAGTGGCTACTGGCAGCAGCGCAAGCAGGATCAGGATCAGACCGTCTGGCTCACCTCTTCGCTGGCCCAGCTCTTCTCCAATAGTCACGATCCGCTGGTGGCAGGGCGCAATCTGGCGCTCACCCTGATGGGGCGATTCCCTAGCCTCAAGGCACCGCTCGCCTCGCGCACCCTGGGCTTTGTCGCCGATGTGTGCGGCAACTAGCCAGCACTTGTTGAGTGGAGCCTGTTGACCGGAAGATGGTGACCGCCATTCGTTGATCAAAACCTATTGAATAAAGAGGTGATGCCTGCGGGCGTCCCCTCGCTGGCCAGCCGGTCAGCCCTGAAAGGATGAGATGATGCAGATGCAAAATGTGGATGTGGTGATTGTCGGTGGCGGCATGGTGGGGCTGGGGCTCGCTGCGGCCCTGAAACATAGCGCCCTCAAGGTGCTGGTGGTGGAGGGACAACTGCCCGACCCGCAGCTGGGGGAGGTGGCCGATAATCGGGTCAGCGCCCTGAGTCTGGCCAGCCAGCAGATCCTGCGCCATGTCGGCGCCTGGGACGGCATTGAAGCGCGCCGCCTGCAGGCCTATGACAAGATGGCGGTGTGGGAGCAGGACAGTTTCGGCCATATCGACTTCGATGCCGCCAGCCTGCGTCAGGCCAACCTCGGCCACATCGTCGAGAATCGGGTGATCCAGCTGGCGCTGCTTGAGGCGATTGAAGGTGCCAGCAATATCCAGTTGCTGACCCCCGCCAGAGCCAAGAGCCTGCAGAGCGGCCCGGCGGGCGCCCTGCTGCTTCTTGAAGATGGTCAGGCCATCTCTGCCAAACTGGTGGTGGCCGCCGATGGCGCCCACTCCTGGGTACGCCGTCAGGCTGATATCCCGCTCACCAGCTGGGATTATGGCCACCACGCGCTGGTGGCGACGGTGCGCTGCGCCGAACCCCATGAAGCTGTTGCTCGCCAGATCTTCACCCCGGATGGCCCGCTCGCCTTTTTGCCGCTGTGGCAGGAGAACCTCTGCTCCATCGTCTGGTCGCTGCCTGCGGCTCGTGCCGAGGTGCTCTGCGCCTGTGACGACGAGCAGTTCAACCGCCAGCTCACCACCGCCTTCGATGCCCGGCTCGGTCTGTGCAAGGTGGAGGGGGCGCGCAGCGCGATTCCTCTTACCGCCCGCTATGCCCGCGATTTTGCTCGCGAGCGGTTGGTGCTGGTGGGAGATGCTGCCCACACCATCCACCCGCTGGCGGGGCAGGGGGTCAACCTTGGCCTGCTGGATGCTGCCGCGCTGGCGGAGCAGATCTTGCAAAATCATGCCGCGGGCGAGGATATCGGCCTGCTCGCCAACCTGCGCAGTTACGAGCGCTGGCGCAAGAGCGAGGCGGCTCGCATGCTGGCGGCGATGGAAGGGCTCAAGCGGTTGTTCAGCGGGGCCAACCCGCTCAAGAAGCTGGTGCGGGGCGTGGGATTGCGCGCGGCCAATCTGCTGACGCCCTTCAAGGAGGGGGTGATCCGCGCTGCCATGGGGCTGGAGGGAGAGTTGCCCGCATTGGCCCGTCCTGACTGGGTCGTTGCGGCGACCAAGGGCAGTGCCATGCAGGCCAAGGGTGAAAAAAACTAATATTACTCGCCGTTTTTGACAACAAAAGTAATCCGACAAGGCTGATGACCCGTTTTGGGTGTCAGCCTTTAATTTTGCTCTGGAGCGAAACGTTTTTCTGCAAATTGTGACGAAACGGTAAAAATCAAAATTTAATCTCGCCTGAGTCGGCTTATGGCTGTTTTTATCACTGCATTTATCTTAGTGTCTGGAGTCGGTTTTACGGGAGGGGATTAGTTTTTTTTGAGCGGCACGCTCGCCTGCTTGTCATATAATCCGCTCCGTTCAAGGAATCCCTCTTGCCTGGCAAGGGCAGGAGCGAGCACACACTTTTGGATCCGGTCGCTTTTTGCTGTACGTAGTGCAGTCAGAGCGGTGGCACGGATCGCAAGGGTGGTCGCCAAAGCGAAAAGGCTTTTTGCTAAGGAAAGAATGCGATGATCCAGACTACTGTACTGCATCCCAAACACCTGGAAGCCGGCGCCAAGATGGTGGACTTCCACGGTTGGGAAATGCCCATCAACTACGGCTCCCAGCTGGAAGAGCACCACGCGGTGCGCAGCGATGCCGGTATGTTCGATGTCTCCCACATGACCATCGTCGATTTGACCGGCGAACGGGTCAAAGCCTTTCTGCAACACCTGCTGGCCAACGATGTGGCCAAACTCACTGCCCCCGGCAAGGCCCTCTACAGCGGCATGCTCAATCCGGAAGGCGGCGTGATCGATGACCTCATTACCTATTACCTCACCGATACCTTCTACCGGCTGGTGGTCAACTCCGCTACCCGCGAGAAGGATCTGGCCTGGATCCGCCATCACGCCATCGATTTCGACATCACAGTGACCGAGCGTCCCGAGCTGGCGATGATCGCGGTGCAGGGCCCCAACGCCAAGGTCAAGGCCGCAGCCGTGCTGAGCGCCACCCAGCGCACTGCCGTAGTGGGGATGAAACCCTTCTTCGGCGTGCAGGCTGGCGATCTCTTTATCGCCACTACCGGCTACACCGGCGAAGATGGTTATGAAATCGTGGTGCCGCAAGAGAAAGCCTGCGAGCTGTGGCAAGCGCTGCTGGATAACGGCGTGGCCCCGTGTGGTCTCGGTGCTCGCGATACCCTGCGCCTCGAGGCGGGGATGAACCTCTACGGTCAGGATATGGATGAGTCAGTCTCTCCGCTGGCCGCCAACATGGCCTGGACCATCGCCTGGGAGCCGAGCGATCGCAACTTCATCGGCCGCGACGTGCTGGAAGCACAGAAAGTGGCGGGCAATCAGCCCAAGCTGGTGGGTCTGGTGATGGAAGAGAAAGGGGTGCTGCGTGCCGGTATGCCCGTTACCTTCACTGCGGCAAACGGTGAGAAGCGGGAAGGTGTGATCACCTCCGGCTCTTTCTCCCCCACCCTGGGCTACAGTATTGCCCTGGCACGGGTGCCCCGTGATATCGGTGAACTGGCCGAGGTGGAGATCCGCAAAAAGCTGGTCACCGTGAAGGTCACCAAGCCCGCTTTCGTCCGTAACGGCCAGAGGCTGGTTTAACATCGTCTTGGGGGAGGGCTGTGCCTCCCCCATCCCTTTTCATATTCGTTTTTAAACGCGACTCAAAGATCAAAGGAAGCACAAATGAGCCATATCCCGAGCGAACTGAAATATGCCACTTCCCACGAGTGGATCCGTGTTGAAGCCAACGGCGAGGCCGTGGTCGGTATCACCGAGCACGCCCAGGAGCTGCTGGGTGACATGGTGTTTGTCGAGCTGCCGGAAGTGGGCAAGCAGGTCAGTGCCGGTGACGACTGCGCCGTGGCCGAGTCGGTCAAGGCGGCCTCCGATATCTACAGCCCGGTGAGCGGCGAGATCATTGCCGTCAACGAAGAGTTGGAAGGGAGCCCCGAGCTGGTCAACTCCGACCCCTACAGCGCTGGCTGGCTGTTCCGCATCAAGCTCGATGACGAGAGCGAACTGGCCAACCTGTTGGATGCCGAAGGCTACCAGAACGTGGTGGACGAAGAGTAATGCCCCCGGGCCCTGCCAACACAGCAGGGCCCCTTTGTATGACCGCCAGCCGGGCAAGCACCGGCCGGTGGAAGGGTGAAGTCGTCCGCGCCTGCCGTTTGCCACCCTAGGAGCCCAGGGGGCAAACGGGCCGGTTCGCAACAAGGCGATCCCCTCTTGATGCTGCCGCAGCATCCGGTGCCGCATCCTGTCTGCGGGACCCAGAACATGAGTGGAGTCGGTATCTGCCGACGATCAGGAACATCAGGTCTTGGTTATCAGGATGTCATGCCAGGACTTATTTATCAGGAAATAGGGAAATGACCCAGTCACTGTTTGAACTCGAGCAAAAAACCGATTTTGTCCGCCGCCATATCGGCCCGGGCGAGGAAGAGCTGCGCCAGCTGCTGGCGACCGTCGGGGCCGAAAGCCTGGACGATCTGATTGCCCAGACCGTGCCCGCCGCCATTCGCCTGCCGGGCCCGCTCGGCATCGGTGCCAGCATGACCGAAGTGGAGGCGCTGGCCAAGCTGAGAGGCTATGCCGCTCAAAACAAGATTGCCAAGAGCTATATCGGCATGGGTTATCACGATACCCATGTGCCCCACGTCATTTTGCGCAACGTGCTGGAAAACCCGGGCTGGTATACCGCCTACACCCCGTATCAGCCCGAGCTGGCGCAGGGCCGTCTCGAAGCCCTGCTCAACTTCCAGCAGCTGACGCTGGATCTGACCGGCATGGATCTGGCCAGCGCCTCTCTGCTGGATGAAGCGACCGCCGCCGCCGAGGCGATGGCGCTGGCCAAGCGGATGGCCAAGTCCAAATCCAACCTCTTCTTTGTGGCCGATGATGTGCACCCGCAGGTGATCGACGTGGTCAAGGAGCGCGCGGTTCACTTCGGTTTCGACGTGGCGGTTGGCGCCGCGAGCGATGCGGTGAGCGAAGAGGTGTTCGGTGCCCTGTTCCAGTACCCCACCACCACAGGTGAGGTGAAAGATCTGCGTGCCCTGATTGCCGCGGTACAGGCCCAGAAAGGGCTGGCCTGTGTCAGCGCCGATCTGCTCTCTCTGCTGCTGCTCAAATCCCCGGGCGAGCTGGGCGCCGACGTGGTGTTGGGCTCCGCCCAGCGCTTTGGCGTGCCCATGGGCTACGGTGGCCCCCACGCCGCCTTCTTCGCCACCCGCGATGCCTACAAGCGCTCCATGCCGGGCCGTATTATCGGTGTCTCCAAGGATGCCCGCGGCAAGGCAGCACTGCGTATGGCGATGCAGACCCGCGAGCAGCATATCCGCCGCGAGAAGGCCAACTCCAACATCTGTACCGCTCAGGTGCTGCTGGCCAACATGGCGAGCTTCTACGCTGTCTACCACGGCCCGGTAGGGCTGAAAACCATCGCCTCCCGCGTGCACCGTCTCACCACCATTCTGGCGCTCGGCCTCAAGGCCAAGGGGGTCGCCCTCAAGCATGCCAGCTGGTTCGATACCCTGACCGTGCTGACGGCAGATAAAGCAGCACTTATTGCCAAGGCTGAAGCCAATGGCATCAACCTGCGTGCAGACCTCGATGGAGCGGTGGGCGTGTCGCTCTCTGAAACCACCACCCGCAGCGATGTGGCCGAGTTGTTCGAACTGTTCCTAGGGGCAGGCCATGGCCTCGACATCGAGGCCCTCGACAAGGCGGCCCAGGCTCATCACGCCATCCCGCAGGATCTGCTGCGCACCGACGCCGTGCTGACCCACGAGGTGTTCAACAAGTACCACTCCGAAACCGAGATGCTGCGTTATATCCACCGTCTCGAAGCCAAAGATCTGGCGCTCAACTACGCCATGATTTCGCTCGGCTCCTGCACCATGAAGCTCAACGCCACCGCCGAGATGATCCCGGTGACCTGGCCCGAGTTTGGCAAGTTGCACCCGTTCGCGCCGCTGGCCCAGGCCAAGGGCTATCAGCTGCTGCTGGCCGACCTCGAAAACTGGCTGGTAAAAGTGACCGGTTACGATGCGGTCTGCATGCAGCCCAACTCAGGTGCCCAGGGCGAATACGCAGGTCTGCTCGCCATCAAGAAGTACCATGAATCCCGTGGCGAGGGGCATCGCGATATCTGCCTCATTCCGGCTTCTGCCCACGGTACCAACCCGGCCTCTGCCCAGATGGCGGGGCTCAAGGTGATCGTCACCGCCTGTGACAAATCCGGCAACGTGGATCTCGACGACCTGCGTGCCAAGGCGGCCGAGGCGGGTGATCAGCTTTCTTGTCTGATGGTGACCTACCCCTCCACCCACGGGGTGTATGAAGAGACCATCAAGGAGGTGTGCGACATCGTTCACCAGCACGGTGGTCAGGTCTATCTGGACGGTGCCAACATGAACGCGCAAGTCGGGTTGACTGCGCCGGGCTTTATTGGGGCAGACGTCTCTCACCTCAACCTGCACAAGACCTTCGCCATTCCTCACGGCGGTGGCGGCCCGGGCATGGGCCCCATCGGCGTGAAGAAGCATCTGGCACCGTTCGTGGCTGGCCACGCCGTGGTCAAGACCGACAAGGAGAGCCGTGACAATGGCGCCGTGTCGGCTGCACCGTTCGGCTCGGCCAGCATCCTGCCCATCAGCTGGATGTATATCGCCATGCTGGGTGACGAGGGGCTGAAGAGATCCACTCAGGTTGCAATCCTCAACGCCAACTATCTGGCCAAGAAGCTGGGTGAATCCTTCCCGGTGCTCTATTCCGGCCGCAACGGTCGGGTGGCCCATGAGTGCATTCTGGATATCCGCCCGCTCAAGGAGGCTTCCGGCATCAGCGAGATGGACGTAGCCAAGCGGCTGATGGACTACGGCTTCCACGCACCGACCATGAGCTTCCCGGTGGCGGGCACCCTGATGGTCGAGCCGACCGAGTCGGAATCCAAGCGCGAGCTGGATCGCTTCGTCGAGGCGATGACGTCGATACGCGCCGAGATTGCCAAGGTGCAGGAGGGGCAGTGGAGCCTCGCCGACAACCCGCTGGTTCATGCGCCGCACACGCAGGATGACGTGATGGATGCAGAGTGGTCCCGTGGCTACAGCCGCGCCGAGGCGGTCTTCCCGTCCGACGCCGTGCGTGCCGCCAAACTGTGGCCGTCAGTGAACCGTATCGACGACGTCTACGGCGATCGCAACCTGTTCTGCTCCTGTATCCCGACTGAGGATTACGCCAAGTAAGTGGCGTTTATGATCACGGCCATTTAAGTTGGAAACCGTGACATTGAAGTTGGAAACCGACCATTCAAGTTGGAAACTCAAAGGCCCTGCAACAGCAGGGCCTTTTTATTATTCCGTGGACTGAGAGTCATTAAATTATAAAAATGATCGCATTTTGATCTTTCAGCCGTGTTGGGGAAGGTGCGAACAAGACTCTGGTGTGAGACTATGGAAGGTGCGAATAAGCGGGGAAATTCTTCTCGGCTGACGCAGTCATTTCATTTCTTCATGTTTGAGCCGATTTCTTCTCCCGTAAATGCCTTGAATCAGCCTATTTAGACCGTTTCTTCGCCATTTAAGGCGTT
>NZ_JBFODM010000065.1:0-16106 GCF_040908325.1 Aeromonas sp. R4-1 | reverse complement strand
GGTAATCCCCCCGAAAAACTGGGGTGCTCATAAGTAGAATTTTCTCGTATCTTGAACGCAGGAGGTTCTACATGAAAACATCACGCTTTAGCGATGCCCAAATCATCGCCATTCTCAAGCAAGCCGAGTCCGGTTCACCCGTCCCCGAGCTGTGCCGTGAGCATGGCATCAGCTCCGCCACCTTCTACAAGTGGCGCTCCAAATTCGGTGGCATGGATGCCTCCCTCATGGCTCGCCTCAAAGAGCTGGAAGAGGAAAATCGTCGCCTCAAGAAAATGTATGCCGAGGAGCGCCTCAAGGCCGAGATCATAGCCGAGGCCATGGCAAAAAAGTGGTAACGCCATCTGCCCGCAAGGAGATGGCTACCAAGGCCGTAACGCACTTCGCCATTTCTGTCCGGCAGGCCTGCAACCTCTTCAAGGTCAGTGAAGGCTGTTATCGCTATCAACCCGTGCTTGCCGATGAAAACCTGCTTATTGCGGATTGGTTGCTGCGTATCACCGACAGCCAGCGCAATTGGGGCTTTGGCCTCTGCTTCCTCTATCTACGCAATGTCAAAGGGTTTGGCTGGAACCATAAGCGGGTCTACCGGATTTATCGGGAGCTTGAACTGAACATGCGGATCAAACCCAAGAAGCGACTGGTGCGTGAAAAGCCGGACGCATTGGCCGTGCCAGACAAGCCCAATCAGTGCTGGTCGATGGATTTTATGCATGACCAGCTCAGTGATGGCCGGTCGGTGCGACTGTTTAATGTGATCGATGACTTTAATCGCGAGGCGCTGTGCATAGAGGTTGATTTTTCATTGCCAGCCTCGCGGGTCAAGCGAGCCCTGGAGCAGGTGATCGAGTGGCGTGGCAAACCAGCGATGATCCGGTGTGATAATGGCCCGGAATATATCAGCGAGGAGCTCAAGGAGTGGGCGATGAAACAGGGGATCACCTTGGGGTATATCCAACCTGGCAATCCCCAGCAGAACGCGTACATAGAGCGGTTTAACAGAACGGTGCGTTACGATTGGTTGGCTCATCACCTGTTTGGCACACTGGAGGAACTACAAGAATTTGCAACGCAATGGCTGTGGGTTTATAACCATGAACGGCCCAACATGGCGCTAGATGGCTACACACCGAAACAGCATCTGGCAAAGGCTGCATGACCTCTACTTTTGAATGCTCCTAAAAATGGGGGGATTACCAAGTCAGTTATACCCTGTGATACCAATGTCTACTGTTTGAATTACTTCCGGCCGCTCTGCGGCCGGTTTTTTTATTGCGCCTTTTCAGCACCTTGCATATAACTATCGAGCGGATTGATGGCAATATCCGCGCCGTTGACAGGGAGTGACAAGGAGATATTCACGGATGAGACAAGCGCGCGGGAACATAGACTGGCAACGCGGATGGCTGCTGTTGCCACTGCTGTTGATATCGCTCATCTGGAGCAGTACGGCAGATGCCAGCTGGGATCAGAGCCTCTATCGTCAACTGGGTCTGGCAGGCAAGCTGGATAAACAGACCTTTCGTCAGGCACTCAACAGTTATCAAACTGTGCGCCACAAACGCAAACCCATTCTCACCATCATCGATTACAGCAAGCCATCCACCCAGCGCAGACTGTTTGTCATCGATATGAAACGCCACAAGCTGCTCTATCACACCTGGGTCAGCCATGGCCGCAACTCAGGTGAACTGGCCGCAAAACACTTTTCCAACCAGCTCAACTCCCGCCAAAGTTCCCTTGGCGTCTATCGCACCGCAGAAACCTATCTGGGCAAGCATGGCTACTCCCTGCGGCTGGACGGGCTAAGCCCCGGCAAGAACAGCAATGCCCGCAAGCGTGCCATCGTAGTACATGGCGCCGCCTATGCCAGCCCGACCCATCTGCGCAAATATGACAAGCTGGGCCGCAGCTGGGGTTGCCCCGCCCTGCCCAAAGAGCAGGCCAGAGCCATCATAGATACCATCAAGGGGGGGAGTGTCATCTACGCCCACGGCTAGCGGGCACAACACCAAAAAACGCAAGGCCAGCAATCGCTGGCCTTGTTTGTTACGCTTTTCACACTAAACGTGGCGCGTTATTGGCGCACCACCAGTACCGGACAGGGTGCATGACGCACCACAGACTCGGCGACACTGCCTACCAGCAGATGGCTGATACCAGAGCGGCCGTGGCTACCCATCACGATCAGCTCAACCTCATCCTCCTTGGCCTGAATGACAATTTCATCGGCGGCGCGGCCAAAGCGAATATCAAAGGTGGCCGGGATCGGCAGGGTGGCAACCAGCTCTTTGAGCTGGGTTCTGGCCTGACGCTCCATCTCGTGAGTAATCTCGATGGCCGTCATATGAAGGATCTTGTAACTGTCAAAACCGTGCAGTTGATCAACCACGTGGATCAGCTTGAGCTGGGCCTGATGGCTCTGTGCCATGAAAACGGCATAGTCGAGTACCGCGCGAGACATTTGGGAAAAATCGACTGGACAGAGCAGAGTCTTGATCGATGGCATAATGCAGTCTCCTCTACTGATTGGGGTGCTATTGAATCTTTACTCGATCATAACGATCCGACCGTAAATAACCCTCGACCCTGTCGCAAAATGGAGATGCGGGATGTTTTCTCCGCCCGCCGCGATCAATGCATGGTATAAATCAGGTGATAAATGCTCTCCTCACCCCCTGCGAGGATAATGCTGACCATGCTGCGCATCGGTTGTTTGCTGCTTTGCTCTCTGTGTGCGATCGCCAACGCTCGCACAGCCGATATTCACGTCTATTGCGATGGCTGGCCCGGTTTCTGCCAACCGGATGGCCACGGTATCTATCTCGATCTGGTGCGAACCATCTACCAACCCCACGGCTATCAGATCGTGCCCTACAAACGCGCCGTCGCCATGGTAGCCATGGCAAGAGGGGGATATGGCGATGAGTGTCTATCGGGACGAGATCAAGGGGGTCAAACAGCCCCGTCAGCCAGCCTCCGCCGATGATGTGACCGTCTTCATGCTCAAGCAGTGGCAGCCACAATGGCGGGGAGAGCGCAGCCTGGAGGGAGAGACCGTACTCTGGCGGCGAGGATGGGTGCTGGATAAATATCTTCCGGTCACCATGCGATGGTATGAGATCGACAACCATGAGATGGCCCTGCAGCTGATTGACAAGGGGCGCTATCGCTATTACCTGACCGCTGGCGTGCTCCATGCCGCCGATGAGACCCCGGCCAATATGTACCGCACCATTTTGCGCTGGATCCCGACTTACCCCATTTTTGCCGATACCGAGCAGGGCGACCGGCTACTGCAGTTGTGGGATCAAGAGATGGTGAATCTGATCCGTCGCGGCACGCTGGCCGAGATATATCGCCATTATCACCTCTATGACTACTACCGCGACTTTCTCGAGGAGCAGGCGGTCAAGGCCGGCGAAAACTGATCCCACCATAGGGGAAAGAGAAGGATTCCGCAGCCCCGTCAACAGTGACCACCGCCAGCAACCTGCCCATAAGCAACACCTTGTCCATTGCGGTTTGAGTCACCGTGGCCACGCCACAACTCAGGGTTGCCGGAACCCCTTCGCCAATCGGTCATAGAGGATCACATTGACCGAGGCAGCCAGATTCATGCAGCCCTGAGTCGGCACATAAACCACATCTTTCACCGCGCCATAGAGGGCGGGATCGAGCGTACCATCCTCCGGCCCGAAGATATAAAAAGCCCGTTCCGGATGGACATAGTCGGGGAGCGGTGTAGCGCCGTCGATCAGATCGACCACCACGGGCACGCATCCCTGCGGGATAAACGCCATCAGATCATCCACCCCGAGCAGCGGGATCTTCTCCACCATCTGCTTGGTATCAGTGGCAAAGCGGCGCGCCAACTCGAAGCGGTTGCCGGTGTAGTAGACCTCGTCTACCCCGTAACAGCCCGCAGCCCGCATCACGGAGCCGACATTTTCCGGAGACTTGGGATTGACCAACCCCACGCAGCAGAATGCACTCTTTTCCATCATCTCTCCTCATCTTGCGGCGGCCATTATAAGCCGTTGCAGGGCCATCGACCCGTTAAAAGTCCCCTCCCCGGCTAAACCGCTTGCCAACCCAGCTTTGAATGTCGATTTTTTGTGCGCAAGCCGACAAATTTTGTACAAGCTGATAGCCAGCAAACGTTTCCTAGCAATAATGGACAAACGTTTGCAAATGGATGTTTGTCTATGACTGAGCGTGAACAAGAGATCCTCGCCCTGCTGCGTCAGGATCCCATGATTGCCCAGCAGGAGCTGGCCGATCGCCTTGGCATCAGCCGCTCCGCGCTGGCCAGCCACATCTCCAGCCTGATCCGGCAGGGATATGTGCAAGGCAGAGGTTATGTACTGCGAGAAGGCCCCTACGTAGTGGTGATCGGCGGTGCCAATATGGATATTTGCGGCACCAGCCATGACAACCTGCTGCTCGGCGACTCCAACCCGGGCAAGGTGCGCACCTCGGCCGGTGGTGTTGGCCGCAATATCGCCGAGAATCTGGCGCGGCTCGGCAGCGATACCCGGCTGCTTACAGCGGTCGGCAACGACCAGTATGGCCACCATCTATTGGAAGTGAGCCAGCGGGCTGGCGTCGATGTGCGCCAGACCCTGGTGCTCGATGGCCACACTACCTCTTGCTACCTCAGCCTGCATGATGGCAGCGGCGAAATGAGCTGCGCCATCAACGACATGGCCATCATAGAGCAGCTCACCCCTGCCCGCCTGACCCCGCTCGGTGGCTTTCTCGGCGGTGCCCGGCTTTGGGTGCTCGACACCAATCTGGCCATCCACACCCTCGACTGGCTGTTCGAGCGGCAGGGAGAGCACGCCATCTTTGTCGATACCGTTTCGGTGGCCAAGGTGGAGAAGATCCGCCCCTGGCTCGGCAAGATCCACACCCTCAAACCCAATCGCAGTGAAGCCGAGCAGTTGTGCGGCATGACCATCGCCGGGCCCGAAACCTGGCCCATGGTGGCCGCCTGGTTCCACCGCGCCGGGGTCAAGCGACTGTTCCTCAGTCTGGGTGAACAGGGGATCTTTTACAGCGATGGCGAGCAACAGGGCCACCTGCCTGTGCTGGGTAGTCCGGTGCTCAACGTCACCGGCGGCGGGGATGCCTTTATGGCTGGCCTCGCCCACGCCTGGCTGCAAGAGCTCGACATTGCCCAAACCACCCGCTTTGCCTTGGGCTGCGCCGCCCTCACCGTCAATTGTTCCGATACCGTTTTTTCCGGTCTGAGCAAGACCGCCGTTGACCGCATACTGGAGGAGTACTCATGCTGAACGCTTACCTCGATATCCAACCGGAAGTGGCTGCCGCGCTAGCTGCTGGCAAACCGGTGGTTGCCCTCGAATCCACCATCATCTCCCACGGCATGCCCTATCCGCAGAACGTGGAGACGGCCCGTCAGGTGGAGCAGGTGGTGCGCGATAACGGAGCCATTCCGGCCACCATCGCCATCCTCGATGGCCGCCTCAAGGTGGGACTGGATGCGGGTGCGCTGGAGGCCCTCGGTCGGGCTGGCCATGCGGTTACCAAGTGCAGCCGCCGCGACATTCCGTTCGTGCTGGCGCGCAAGGGGATGGGGGCCACCACGGTCGCCTCCACCATGATCATCGCCGCCATGGCGGGGATCCGGGTCTTTGCCACCGGTGGTATCGGCGGGGTACATCGCGGCGCGCAGGAGACCTTCGATATCTCGGCCGACCTGCAGGAGCTGGCCCAAACGCCGGTGGCCGTAGTCTGTGCCGGCGCCAAGTCGATCCTCGATATCGGGCTGACCTTGGAGTATCTGGAGACCCAGGGCGTGCCGGTGATCGGCTATCAAACCGAGGAGCTGCCCGCCTTCTACACCCGCGAGAGCGGCTTCAAGGTCGACTACCGACTGGATAGTCCAGCAGCCATCGCCGAGGCGCTTCGCCTCAAGTGGGAGCTGGGACTGGCGGGCGGCGCCGTGGTGGCCAACCCCATCCCGAGCGCACACGCCATGCCAAAAGCCGATATCGACGCAGCCATTGCCCAAGCGCTCCATGAAGCCGATGAGCAGGGGATCAAGGGCAAAGCGTCTACCCCCTTCCTGCTGGCCCGCGTCTGCGAGCTGACTGGCGGCAACTCGCTGGCGGCCAACATCCAGCTGGTACTGAACAACGCGGCCCTCGGTGCCCGGATCGCTGCCAGCCTCTGATCGCACGCCGATACCTCGCCATGTAAAAGAGGGCCTCGCGGCCCTCTTGTTGTTTTTGCTATCTGCAGCGCTATTACAACACTGTGTTATTGCAGTACCACGCGCCCATTGAGCGGTTGCACCGGCCGGTTGTTAGGGCGGTGCATCACCGCCTTGAATGCGTCGATCTGGGCCTGACTGACCTCAACCGGCAGCTTCATCACCAGCCAGCGCACTCCTTCCGAACAGGGAGGCGTAGTAAGGGAACCGCTGAAGCGATAGTAGTCACGGCTCTCGGGCAGCAGTTGCTCAGCTGAGAGCGGCGCCTTGAGAGTGCGGATCTCCCCCACCTTGGCAGGTAATGCACTCCAGGCTGCCGCCAGCGCCGGATTGGCCTTGCCAGCCTCGAACATCACCGCCACCACGGCGATCTCTCCCTTGTCACTGACATGCACCAGATGCCCTTCCAGCGGATAGGATTTGCCCTCGATGAGGTTCTCACTCGGGGCGTGGAAGTGGAACTGCTTGAGTTCAAACGTGGTGCCATCGAGTTGCAAGGTGCTGCCCGGGGCATAACCGACCTGCACGGTGTGACCGTTGTTGACCACTGTGTTGCCACCCGCCTGATAGTGGAGTACCAGCGGGGCCAGTTTGGCCTCGACCAATCCGCTCAGGTCAACCGGCGACTGATTGCTGCCCGCACACTGACCAAACTCCGGGGTCAGCTTGGCCCAGTGGGCAGGCCCCGCCTCACCGCTATATTCCCAATGGGGGGTGGCAGCAAACACGACAGGGCACAGCAACAGGGAGCAGGCCAACAGAGACTTTCTCATCATACATCCTTATCTTGATTGAAAAGCACGACCATCCCCTCCCCCGGATAGCGGGGCATGCAGAGATGGCATATCTGATACGCGGGATACAGAGCATCGGAGCGACTTTCTAATGGTAACGAGCACGGGTTGGTCAATCGGTTTGACCGCGGCTCAATACAGAGTCGTTTGGCAAGTATATGGTGAGGGATCGGCAGAGACAGTGAAAGAGGGGGAAATTAATCAGCCGGCTATCCACTCATCGTCTGGCGGATACGGGGCAAGGTTCAGGGAGTCACGCTTTCATAACAACCATCCATCACAACCATCGCGGGAATCCGGGCTCCCGCGATGGTTGCCGATAACGGCAATTAACGGTCGCGATTCAACGCGATCAGGCGATCAAGAATCGCCTCACCATCGGCACGCAAACCGTTGTGCTCATACTCATTGGTGATCCAGGCGCGACTGTTGCCAAGACCACGCAGAGTTTCGCGACTGTAGTCAAACTCCACATACATATCCTCGGCATAAACGGCGCATGCTACCGGCACCTTGTTGCGGGCCAGTTGGGCCGGATTATAGAGCCCCCCCCAGTCTGCCTTGTTGGCCAGCAGATGAGCCGCCTCTTTCAGGGGCTGCAACTCGCGGAACTGCTCGAACATCCAGGGGTAAACCATCTCTCCGGTGAAGGTGAAATCCTTGCCGGGCACCCAGTTCACCGCAGGAAACTCCCCTCTGACCCGGTCCGCCGCCCAGCGAGTCGCCTCCCCCTCGGCGTAGATAGCCTCGTGCAGGATGGCAAACAGCGGGTTGGTATTGAATGGCTGCATGCTCTGCACCTGATAGAGAAAGGCCGGGCTCAGCTTGTCGCCGATAAAGGCCTCTTCCAGCAGGTAATAAAGCTCCTCGAAAGCACCCGTAGCACCGAGATCCAGCCCTTGCTGCTGGAACTGCTCCACCGTCAGGCGCTGGCCGTTGGGCAGTCGCACATCATGCTGGTGCAGATGGTTGGCCAGCCGGTTAGCAATCCCCTGAGCATGGGGGAAGCGGGCGAAGAAGGCTCGGTTCTTGTCAGCCACCCTCTGGTAGGTGGCGCGGTAAACCTCCTCGGCACTGCGGCCAATCGGCGCAATGCCGCCGGTGATATAGACCTCCCGCAGACTGTCGGGAAAAAGCGAGAGATAGGTCAGGCAGCAAAAACCGCCAAAGCTTTGCCCCAGCAGGCTCCAGCGATGCTTGGGGCTGAGCTCCTGCCGGATGAACTCGGCATCTTGCACTATGCTGTCGGCGCGAAAATGGCCGAGATACTCCGCCTGCTCGGCCGGGGTCATTTTGGCCAGAATCTGCCCGTGGATGGGGCTCGACATCCCGGTGCCACGCTGATCCAGCAGCAGCACTCTGAACTCCTGCAACGCCCGCTTGAGCCAACCATTGTTGGCCGTCGGACGCGGCGCCCCGAATCCCGGCCCACCTTGCAGAAACAGCAACCATGGCAACTTCTCATCGAGCTTGTCTTTACGGCAGAGGGTGCGGGCAAACAGGGTAATGCTGTCACCATCCGGCTCATCATGATCGAGGGGAACGGTAAAAAAGTGCGGCTCGCAATGAATGCCGTCCAGTACATAGCTCAAGGGGCTGTTCATCTGGGATCTCTCCGTCAGGATGGGAACATCATTGACCCCATCATAGCCCCGCCCAGCCACAGGGTCACTCCGGTTTTCCAAAATGTTAACAATGGCTTAAAGGTCGAAACATCACCAGACAAGCCGCTCTTCAACGGTGCTGAATTAATTGTTTTGCGGGGGAGATTGACGCCATGGCGCCATTCAACAAAGATGGCTCGCCTGCACAGGAGTGCAGCCATTCAGGCCGACAAAATGGATAAGGGAATGTGATGAAACCGAAGTGGATCAGGGCCAGAAAAAGAGAGAAGAAGCCATGCCCTGGCAGCATGTTGCAGACCGGAATGCTGCTGTTCAGTGCCACCTGTGGCGCGACGCTCTTTTTGGCCGCATGCAACAGCAACTAGAAATGAAAAAGCCCGCTCGATTGAGCGGGCTTTTCGAATTTGGCTCCTCCTACTGGACTTGAACCAGTGACATACGGATTAACAGTCCGCCGTTCTACCGACTGAACTAAGGAGGAATTGTGGTGCCCAGAGACGGAATCGAACCGCCGACACGGGGATTTTCAATCCCCTGCTCTACCGACTGAGCTATCTGGGCAACGGCGCGCATTAAACCCTTTCCAGCGCAGAGTGTCAACCATGATGGCACGATAAAAAGTGCGTTCGCTCAACAACCGAACGAAGCGACCATTTATTATCCATTTCAGTCCTGTTTGCCGTACTTGCTGGCCTCTGCACGCCCTGCAGGCTGTGCCAATATGATGGAAATTCGAGGCTCAGTGGGTCAGCCGCATTGAGCCGAATCCACTCTGCGAGTATGCTTTGCCGCAATGATACCGCCTGGAGGCAACATGAGTCTGAATATGCAAGAGTGGCGTGATGAGACCACCGAGATCGTCAACGAACTGCTGGCCGATGGCAGCAATCCCGATGCGGATTACGACATCGAGCACCACTTCGCCTGCCAGGATTTCGACCGTCTGGAAAAAGCAGCGGTTGACCTGTTCAAGGCCGGTTTTGAAGTGACCGATGCCGAAGAGATGGAGCTGGATGACGGCGCCACCATCTTCTGCTTCGATGCCACCATCGAGTGCAAGCTGAATGTCGAAGCGATCGTCGCCGATATCGCCAAGATGCTGCCCATCCTGGAAAAATACGGGGTGGATTACGATGGCTGGGGCACCTACTTCCAGGATTGATCCTGCCTCCATCGTAAAACAACAAGGCCACCTTGCGGTGGCCTTGTTGTTTCTGACGATCTCTCACGCCAGATAGCTGGCAGCAAACTCCGCCGGCGGCAGTGGGCGACTGAACAGATAGCCCTGGAGCCGATCACACCCCGCCTCGGTCAGCCACAGCTGCTGCTCGGGTGTCTCTACCCCTTCGGCCGTAATCCGGATCCCAAGCTCATGGCCCAACCCGATGACCGAACGCACGATAGCGGTAGTCGCGCTATTGCTGGCGAGCCCCTGAGTGAAGCTGCGATCCAGCTTGAGGGTCGCCACCTGCAAACGCGGCAGATAGGCCAGCGAACAGTAACCGGTACCAAAGTCGTCGATGGCCAACTGAAAACCGGCGGCGATCAGGTTGTCGAGGTTGGTCTCAATCTCGTCGGCATTCTCCATCAGTACCCCTTCGGTGATCTCCAGCTCCAGTTGACTGGCCTTGAGACCATGGCGAGCGATGCAGGCTGAGACCCGCTCACAGAGCGCCGGATCACGGAACTGCAGCGGCGAGAGATTGATGGAGAGCACCATATCCGGCTGCGCAGTTTGCCACTGCGCCAGCTGGGCACAGCCCTGCTCCAACATTAACTGGCCAAGCTGACCGATGATCCCCATCTCTTCCGCCAACGGAATGAATTCGTCGGGGGAGATCATCCCAAGCTCGGGATGGGGCCAGCGACAGAGCAGCTCGGCGCCATGCAGCCGGTGGGTGCGGGTACAGATGATGGGCTGATAGACGGCAACCAGCTGGGCGGACTTGATGGCGAGCGGCAACTGGGCGGCGATCAACTGACGCCGCTTGAGCCGGGCATGCAGCTCGGGATCAAACAGGGTGCAGTACTGCTGCTGCCGTTTGCCCTGCGCCAGCGCAGCCTCGGCATGACTGAGCAACCGCTCGGCATCGCTTGCCCGCCCCTGGGCCAGCCCCAGAAACACCGGGATCTGGATGCGGTGATCTTCCACCTGATAGTGCTCCATCAACTGCTGCTGCAGATGCTGGCTCCACCCCTGCAATGGCTCGTTGAAATCTGGCAGCAGCAGGCTGAAGTCATCGGCAGCGACCCGACAGAGCAGGGAACGCGGCGGTACCAACTGCTGCAACCGCTTGGCCACCTGGCTGAGCAGGCGGTCGGCAATCCGGATCCCGAAGCGATCGTTGATCTCACGAAAATGGTGCAGATCGACCAGCACCAATGTGGCACTGCGTCCCCCAAGATGGCGGCTGGTCTGCAAGAACCGGGAGAGTTTGAGCAGTCCAGTCAGACTGTCGTAGTGCTGCTCCTGCTGCAACTGCGCCTGAGTGGTGCGCAGGCCGGTGATGTCACGCCCCAGCGTCAAGATCCCGAGGGAGTGACCGTCACCATCGGGGACATCGACCCGGGTGATCTCCATGTGTCGCCCCTGCCCGCTGGCATCCAGCAGACAGCACTCGCCGTGGCCCATCCCCTGCGGCGCCGCCAGCCGGAACGGTAGCTGCTGACCCAGCACCTCATCCGCCCCATGGCCGATAAAGTCGAGAAACGCCTGATTGCACTCCAGCAACACCCCGTTGTGATCATCGAAACGGATCAGGTCAGGAATGGCATCGAGCAGAAAACGCTGCAACAACTGCTGCTTTTTGACCGTCTGTTCCAGGCTCTTGCGCTGGGCAATCTCGTTAACCACGCCAAACACTGCACACGCCTCTCCCTGCGGGGTGTAAAGAGGCACCTTGTGCACCTCCATCCAGCAGGTATTCCCGCCCCGGTTGCAATGGAGCTGCTGATACAGCATCGGCACGCCTCCGGCAAGCAGCTGCTCATCCTCACTGCGAAAGAGATCGCCCCAGGGCATATCTGCATCTGTCTTGCCGACTACCTCGGCAGGCGACTCCAGCTTGGCTTCACGGGCGAACTCACGATTGGCGAACAGGTAACGCCCATGACTATCCCGACAGAAGATACTCATTGGCAATTGGTCGATGATCTGCTGCAGCAGATCCGGGGTGAGCATGTTGGTCACAGGGGTGCTTATGGAGGAATTTCGAGCAAATCTATGATAGCAAACCAATTTTGTAAAGCACCCCGATCACCTCCCCATAACATCGAACGCTGGATGGTTGCTGACAGAGATTGTCGCTCCGGCGATAATAGGCGCCGGTTGGCCAATGGCCTGGTGATATGGACGAGAGAAACAAGATGAAAAAGATTATGGGGAGCGCATTGGCGCTGCTGCTGGTTGGTTGTGCTGGTGACAATAACGGCGGTGAGGAGTATCGCTACAACCCGCCAATTGCCAAGGCAACCAACAATACTCAGGAAATGGCGATCCCGGTGGATCTGGTGTGGGCTCGCGCCGAGAAGTGGTTCACCGATCACGGCCTCACCATCGAAAACAGCCAGCGTGGCTCCGGCCTGATGACCGCCAACGTCAACCAATCAGCCGACGGGCTGGAGTGGCTGGACTGCGGAACTATGGGTTCCAAAGTTGCACTGGGCAACCCGAACCTGCAGATCAACCTGATCATCACCCAGAGCGGCAACAGCAGCGTGGCCACGGTCAACGTCAAGGGCAACACCGAGCTGTTCTTCGTTGAATCCTCAGGCGAGCGCGTACCGGCCCCGTCCATCAAGCCGGTCTGTGTCTCCCGCGGCACCCTGGAGCAGAGCCTGTTCGCCACCCTCGGCAACTGATTTCGCTTCCCTGCAAAGATAAAAAAAGCGGCAGATTGCTCTGCCGCTTTTTATTGCCCAGTGTTGGGCTTACTTATCGATATCAAGCAAGTGGGTTTGCAACATATAGTTGATTACCTGTTGGGATGCTGATTCCGGAGAACCAGAAACATGATTGCTAATATCTCCGGTTATGGACTCGAAGGTATGGTCAAGCAAGACAATCTCTTGTCTCACTTTGCCGCCATCAGCAGTTTCCACCTGCAAATGAACGCCATCCTCCTTCTCAAATACTGAAAGCAACGTAGCCAGGTTGGACTCATTTTTGTTACCACTGTGATCCAACAGATCGGATAAATCCAACTTGTCTGAACGTGCAATATCCACATCCTTGAACAAATTATCCATATTACTGCTCCACTGCCTGTCATCGCCATGCTGGACCTGGAAGTCAGTGATGTAATCAACTGGATGGGTTGGACGCATATTTGAATTGCCTGAACCCTGAACTGATGCATCATCCCCCTGCTGCCAAAGGAAGGTATCGGCCCCCTCCTCACCGCGCAGGTAGTCACTACCGGCCCCACCCAGGATCACATCATCACCACTGCCACCACGGATGAAGTCTCGATCCTTTCCACCATCCAGATAGTCGTTACCTGACCCCCCAAAGAGCAAGTCCACACCATCCTCGCCAAACAGGAAATCATTGCCCTGAGCGCCTTGCGCCACATCCCCCCAATTCACAGAGGCTTTGGCAGAGTTCAGGTCACCATCCTCACGGGCAACACCAGCGGCAGGCTGCTGGGTAATGTTGGCAACATCAGCTGTGACAAACTTAATTGCGCTGTTGATATCGACACGATTGCTGCCGCTATCTCCCAGATACACCACATCATTGCCACGCCCACCTTCGACATGATCATTACCACCATAGGTATACACGGTATCGGCACTGTCTTTTTTGATGACTACACCGGCAGTACCATCCTGATAAGTACCAGGTTGAGAGTAGTGGATACCATTTATTTCGATGGCCGTATGGGCAGCTACGGAAGGCCTATCGCTACTCAAATATACCGAGTCATTCAACTCGCCCGTCTTGATCGTATTCCCCTCCGGCAATACCTCAACCGGCAAGATAACCTCGCTAACGGCACTATCCAGAACAGTACCACTAGATGTCACTTCCTTAGCCGTTGCCTTGACAACAAGGTTGTAATGACCAGGATCATTCACTTTCAGTTGCAGGGTAGACAGACTCCAACCTGTCACATCCACCTTGCGGGAGTCACCCACGGTCACGCTGTGGTTGGCCGCATCTTTGAGCTCAGCCCCCACCGGCAATTCGTCGATCTCGATAGACAAGCGTTCAGAACCATCTTTATCTACCAACTCTGCCTCGATCTTACCCAGCTTGATAAAGCTGTCTTCGTACCCCTTGTTATCGACTGCCTGGAACTTGACATTGTCGAGAACAGCCCCGTAAGAATCTCCATTACCTGAAGCATCCTTTGACTCAAATACCAGTCGATATGTGCCAGTCTCCGGCACCTTCAACGGAACAGGCACCCCCTTCAACCAACCGACAGACTTAGGTTCAAAATCATACAAGTCAATGCGAGAATCGGGCATTGGACGACCATTAGCATCAAGCTGCACCAAAAACACCTTCAAACCACAGGTGGAAATCGACCTGCCATCCGTTGTCCGTGCACTGATATCGAAGTTCAGCTGATAGAAACGGCCTGACTCACACTGAATGTCGGTATAGAGCTGGCTCACATTCCTGCTACTTTCGATTTCCATCACTTGGTTCGTTGTACTGGTTGCCTTGTTGCCCAAATAGACGGATTCTTTGCCCACCTCAATCAGTCCACTACCATTGGCGTGCCATTGACCAATAGCACCGGCACCATTAATAGAGTTGGGGTTAATGTTATCTTTCCATCCTTCTGAGCCTACCCCCACATTCTCAAAATCCATGGCTGCCAGGGAGCTAAATGTCCCAACCTTCAGCGTCGGGGCATCAGCTTGTGGTATCAGATCCACCACAACGCTTTTATCACTGGCAATAACCTGATTTCCCTTCAGAACATCAAACTTGATACTGGTGAGATCGTGACCTTTGTTACCGACGCCTTTGTCATTCCCGTAAACATCGGCACCAGACACGTTATCTTCCGGGTCAAATTTCACCTTGCCACTGTCGATATCGGCCTTGGTAAAGGTTTTGGTCTCGTTTTTACCCAACTCTTTGTACTGGTTAGTGCTTGCATCCAAATACCGGATCGTGCCGGTGCCATCCTGGTTACCGGAAATCCGGACGGTAGACGCGTTATCCGAGATCCCGAAAGACGCCCATGTCAGAGTGACATCCGTATCCTCCACTCCCATCAGCATGGTTGGCGCTACGGTCGTCGGAACATTGCCATTCAGGGTCAGCACAGCTGAATCGGACACATCTCCATCGTTATCCTTGACGGTATAAGTAAACTCTTCTGTTACGGCACCAATAGCAGGCGTGTACTTGATCGAATCAACGACATAACCGTTCTGGTTACCGCTATAACCCAACACCAGATACTGGAAGGGGGTATTGGTCGAGATATTGAATGATTGCAAACCTCCATTACTGGAAGACGATACCAAGATACCGGAACCGACCAGCACGCCATTCGCATCATAAGCTTTCCAACTTGCGCTACCCTGTCCGCTATTAAGCTCGTTGATACCTATCTGAGCAAAATTGGATAGCGCCTTAAGCCCAATCACCAGCGATTCACCACTACCGATATCGTTGGTACCACCACCGCTTTGAGAGACACCAATACCGGGCTTGGCATTGTTGCCGCTGGTACGAACATCCACGAGTGCCGTTGCGCTATCGGTCAGGCCAGTCAAATTCAGTGAGGTGCCATTCAACGGCAGCGAGTTATTCAGGAAGCCATATACAGCAAAGGCAGATTTCACCGCCGTACCACCTTCGACCGCCTGCACATCGGTATCCAGCTTGCTGGTATAGGTGTAGCTACCATCAGCGCTCACGGTCAGATCACCATATTTACCCGCCACCGTTACGCTACCTGATGCATCAAGCACCATAGCTTGACCATTCAGGCCAGTCACCGAATACACCTTGGCTGGGTTGGCACTCGAGCTATCCACTACTGTGTCGTTTGTCAACAGGCTAGTGCTTCCGGCGGTCTGGACATTCAAGCCTACGGCGAAGCTGCCACTATCATTGGCAGCCAGCGGGTTGGTATCCAGGATATTGATGGTATACGTCACCGTCGAACCGTCGGCCTTGGTATAGGTAAACGAGTCAGTGTCCGCAACCAAGTCGGCATGATCCCGTACCGGCGCCTGGTAAACATACTTGCCATTCACCAGCGACACCGTCCCTCCCAAGGCTGTCGCACCTGTAAAAGCAACACCATCAGCCACGTTCAGAACATTGTTCAAGGTACCTTCTACTACGTCTTGCAACGCTACTAGCGAATCGTTGTCGACGATGGTGGCATTGCCCGTCACACCGGTACTGCCATTGGTGGTCACGCCGCCAGCTTCGGTCACTTTCAGACTGAAGGTTTCATCGCCTTCATA